>NZ_JBBBBL010000011.1:0-219078 GCF_037120585.1 Bacillus sp. CCNWLW194
AATCTATAAAAGATAATAAAAAACTATATGGAAAGACCGCATTTTGTATAAAAATATACCTTAAGTTGATGGATGTGTTGCACTACCCCCATACACTTTCGTTATAGCCGGATTTTTCCCGTCATAATAACTACTAAGATCGGTAGCTGCAAATGTACTTTCTTGAAAACTAAATAATACCCCTACACTCGCTACACTTAACACACATACTTTCATGAACCTTTTAAACATTTCCAATCTCCTCCCTCAAAATAAATACGTATGATAAAGACAATCTATCCCCTATGTACGCCCCTCCTTTCATGCTTCCTAGAGGCATCTTACAGAAACAAAAAAATGTTGTAAATTCCCTTATGATTATTGGAATATACGAAGAAATTTACTTATCCTTTTAAGAAAAAAAGTTGAGAAATACACATTTTATAGCATCCTTTATTTCAAACATAAAAGAACCGATACTTGTTACATGCAAGCATCGGTTCTTTATACAAAATTGCTATTTTTTCTTTTATAGAAAACAAATATTTCTCCACTTAATCCGTTGTAAAAAACTCTCTTGTTACATCAATAAATTGCTGCAGTGGCACTGTCATCCATTTGTCTTTATGCCAAGCGATTTGCGTATAAATCGGAGGAATTGTTTCTTTTAAAACTAACTCCTTTATCGCCCCTTCTCGCATATCTTTTTCTACTACTATAGCTGGTAACACAGCAACACCTAAATCTGCAATGACGCATTGTTTAATTGCCTCGACACTAACAAACTCAATCTTATTTGCTGGATATATGTCTTTCGCACGAAATAACTCCTCAAATAAAGTCCGATATGAACACCCTAGTTCTGTTAATAAAAGTGTTTCCTTCTCTAAATCTTTTATAGAAACGGAAGTTTGCTGGAGTAAATGATGCTCTGGAGCAGCTACTACTTTTAATTCTTCTTTCATAAGCGGCTCCACATGTAAAGCATCTTCTGTTTTACATTCATCCAAAATAAATGCAAGATCGACTTTTCCCTCCATCAATTGTTCCTTCGCATCTTTATTAGAATGTGCTGGTTTAAATATAAGTTTTATTTGAGGAAATTGTGCTTTAAATCTCTTTAATATAGATGGAAGCCTATATGTACACTGACTTTCTTGTGCACCAATCGTTAACGTACCAGCTATTTCTTCATCATCTTTCACAGCCATTTTCGCTTCGTTACTAAGTCCAATCATCTTATCAGCATATAATTGAAACTTCCTCCCTGCTTCAGTTAAGAAAAGACGTTTTCCTAATCTTTCAAATAACGGCGTACCTAGCTCAGCTTCTAACGTTTTAATTTGCGCCGTTACGCTCGATTGAGCAAAGTTTAATTTCTTCGCAGTTTGTGTAAAGTTCAAAGTATCCGCGGCTATTTTAAAGGTAATTAATTGTTTTATCTCCATTTATCATCCCTCTTTTCAATCGAAATTTTCGATTGATCTCATCAAAATAATCCTCTTTGTCTATTGATATTTGTATTGTATGATAAAGAGCATCTACAAACAATATAAATGGAGGTATTCCATATGAAAGCACTTTGTTTCGAACAGTTTGGAAGTCCATATGTACTACAATATAAAGAAATACATGATCCAATCATAAATCCAAATGAAATTCTTGTACGTACGAAAGCAATCGGATTAAACTTCGCTGATATTTACAGACGCCGCGGCTATTATCATCTCGCTGGAAACCCGCCTTATATTTTAGGTTATGAAGGGGCTGGTATTGTTGAAAAAGTAGGAGCTGACGTTACTACTATCAACTCTGGAGACCGTATTGCATTTGCTGATGTCCCATTTGCAAATGCAGAATTAGTTGCTGTTCCAGCAGAAAAAGTAATCCCTCTTCCAGATTCAATTTCTTTTGAAACAGCTGCTTCTGTCTTATTACAAGGTCTAACAGCACATTATTTAACAAAAGATAGCTATCAAATAAATCAAGGTGATACAGCTTTAGTACATGCTGCCGCTGGCGGCGTTGGTCAACTTCTTATTCAAATGATTAAACTACAGGGTGGAACAGTAATCGGCCTAACTTCATCAAACGAAAAAGGAAAAGTAGCCACATTAACTGGTGCCGATCACGTATTTTTATATACTGAAAAATGGCATTCAAAAGTACTTGAAATAACAAACGGCACTGGAGTAAATGTTGTATATGAATCAGTAGGCTCTACACTTGAGGAAAGTTTTAACGCTACTAAAGTTGGTGGTACTGTCGTATTTTTCGGAATGGCTGGCGGTAATCCTGCGCCTGTAGATCCACGTATGCTTATGGATACTTCAAAAACTTTAACTGGCGGAGACCTTTGGAACATACTTACTACCTTTGAAGAACGTAAGCAACGCTCTACTCAATTATTCGATTGGATCGCTACTGGAAAATTAAACATTACAAGTCCTACTACATTCTCTTTACAAGACGGTGCTCGCGCCCATGAATTATTAGAGAGCAGAAAAAGTACAGGGAAAATTTTATTAATCCCTTAGTCGTTCCAATTTAAAAAGGAAGCAAGATTTTATTTCTTTGCTTCCTTTTTTCATTTTATTAATGTTCACTTTCGCTTCTTCCCAATAACCCTGTTATTTATATTCTTTCTATACTTCTTTTTCTAGACCGCTCATTTTTAAGTTCATAAAATAAACGAATCTAAATATTAAAGGAAAAAACAAACCTCCAAATATGAGCGACTCAATAAATACAGTATCAATAAAAGAAAAAATCCCAAAGAATATCATTCCAAAAAAATAAAATACAACTGCATTCCAATAAATAAAACGTGGAAATTTAGTTTGGAACGAATCACCTTTTTTACACGGTTTTCCAAATAAAAAATGAACTAATTTAATCAACATAATCACTTCTCCATATAATTGTTAATATTCTTTTCCTCTTAGAACTGAACATAAATAACATAATATGTATCATTTCGTTTGAATTTTCCGACACGAAAGTTATTAACTATGCCGAACACAGTATGCTTTTACTCATGTCCAAAACCTCATATACAGTAGAACCCCCTCCTATATATCGTTAGACTTTCTCGTCCATGACCTAAAAAAAGGGTTTTATATTATCACTTACTCTTCGACTCAAAAATTAATTAAATAAATTGAAAACATTATACAGTTGTTTCGCAAAGGCAACGATATATTTTTATTTAAATACAAATCGTCTATTGCCATTATCATGGTGCAATTCAAACATTACTGGATTACTAACAAATCGTTTTAACAAAACGTATGCCTCATGATCAGTTATTTCATTAGGAATATTAATTCCACTAAATGACGTTGAGGAAATTAATGTATGAAAATCATATTTGAACTCATAGTCTCCAATATACGCAAGCGCCAATTTCCCTTTCCATTCAATTTGATACGTCTTCCCTTCTAATCTAGTGAACTTAATATCATGAAAGGCTGACGCATCATGTCCAAGTAAATAAACATCAAATGCCGTTAACTCTAAATCTAAGTTCTTCTGTTCATCTTCGGATAAAAAATCAATTGCAAATTCCTTCCCATTTAGCATATCCAAGTCAAATGGTACCTCATCACTTCCTACACGAAATCCTTTAAAATCCCATTCTTCTGATGACAAGGTGCTACTATGGAAGTTGTTCCATACAATCTTCGCATGCCAATCATCTTCGTTTTCTTCATCTTCTTCGTCTTCTTCATCCAAATCTTCCTCATCATAATCCGCAGTCTCTAAATGTAAATCAAAATACAAACCAGCTATACCATTTAACTCTTCTTCCTCTGCATATTTAAAATGTGCACTCCACTTAAAATTAACAATTCGATGACCATTAGGCCACGGATTGTCCACAAAATATATTCGATCCATATTCACACGTTCCTTACTTTGTTTTAGTTCTTGTAAACTTACTTAAATTTCGAGATGTAAGACTATACCACTATCCATCCAATATATTACAAGACGATTCTTTGTTCCTAAGATGCTACTAAATACCTACCTCTTACTATATCATCACAATAATTATCACGGTGTATTTTTATCAGAACATTCAAACTAAAATCTATAAATAGTATACTAAAAAGGGAAAAGGAAGCTAGATTTTTCTAACTTCCTTTTCATATTTCTATTTGAGGTATAATTATATTTCCACACTCTCTTTCCCTTTTGCAACATAACTCATATCTCCAACCGACTCGACTGTATATGCTCCATCTCGATATACAATCTTTGTCACACTAGCATTTTCCACGCCAAGTTTTGTTTTACTACTGTCTAGCATTTCTATTAAGGTAGTAATCAAAAGCCCATGAACGACAACTAAAACGTTCCCGCCGCCATCTTTAGCTGCTTCTTCACTAATTTTATCAATCTCTGCTTTTATACGAGTAGAAAATAATTCCCAATCTTCCGCCTGTTTTGTAGGGTCTGCTGCTCTAATAAGATCAATAACTTCTTGAATAGAAAACTTCATAAGTTCTTCTGGTGATGCAACACCCGCAGCTTTTCCAACCGCATCCCACATATTATCAAGTTTTTCACCTTCAAAAATACCAAAATTTAATTCTCGTAATTTTTTTCTTTGCTCAAGTTTCAATTTTGACTGCTCACTATATTTTAATACTAAATTAGCAGTTTCAATCGCTCGGCCGCTATCACTACTATACGCATTCATAAAATGAATATCTTTTAATCCCGTTCCTAAATTTGTGGCAACTTCCACACCTTTTTCCACTAACGGAGAGTCTGCCCAACCTTGCGCGCGATGGTTCGTATTTAATATTGTTTTACCATGTCTTGTAACATATAACGTAACGACATTGCTCTCTGTTTCTCGATTCTTCATTCTTTTTTCTCTCCCTTTACATTTCTATCTCAATATTAACACCTCAATTATTCATTGAGCAAAATATATGTAAGTAGCTTCGCTTAATAAAAAACGCTACCTTTCTGTATATCCATACAAAAAGATAGCATCTTTTATGATTATATTTCTTAACCGATACTCCTACTCAGCAAAAGCACTCGAATATTGTACAACTCCTTCTACACTTTCAAGAGCATTCTCCCTTAATTCCACCACCATAAACACCTCTTCAGGCACTTCAAATGTTGCTTTTATATTCCACTCACTTGCTTTCTTAAAACCAAATTTCGGATAGTACTCTGGATGCCCTAATACTACTACTGATCCGTATCCAAGTTCTTTCGCTTTTTCTAACGCATAAGCGATAAGTTTACCGCCAATTCCTTTTTTCTGATGACCGCTAGCAACTGAAACTGGTGCAAGTGCTAATGATTCTTCAGAAGTTCCATCCTGTTCTATCGTAATTTTCGATAACATAATGTGACCGACTATTTCCTCATCTACCGCAACAATAGATAACTCAGGAACAAACGCATCACATTCTCTAATACGCTTTACAAGTTCATGTTCCTTTTTATCACTATACTCTTCATGTAAAAATGCTTCTTTTACAACTTCTTCTGTTTTTCTATAATCGCTTTTTTGTTCTTGCCTAATCGTTACCACTCTATATTACCCCCTATTCTTTCTTATTTCTTTTTGGATTTTACGAAGCGCTTTTTTCGATCCGCGCTCAATATCATGTTGCATTTTTCTTTCTTTATAATCGACAAATAGTGTATTTAAATCGTATCCCTCTGGATATAATTCTTTTGCTGCTACCTCTAAAGTAATACGTTTTACATTTACTTCAACAAATTCACCGTTATAATATACAACGACGTTATAAAAATTATCTATTTCCTTATAGATGATACCAAAATCATCATAATCTAATAAATTTACACGATCGCCCATTTTATACTCGTAATGATTTTCTCTTTTTTCTTGCACGACTTTCGGTTTTCTAACTTTGCTTTCATTCAGTTTTTCTAGGGCATATTCTTTATTTTCCATGTACTCTTTCGCTCTTTTCAGTACATGTTCTCTTACGTTCATTTTATTTGCAATCCAAAGTGCATTACTTTCACCTGATTTACCGATTACTAATTTATAAAGCGGTTCTAATGTCTCACTATTAAATTGCATTGCTGCATTCATAAAATCATCGTGTATTTCTGAGAAGCGTTTAATTTCACCGTAATGCGTACTCGCAACTGTAATACATCCTGCAAGATAAAACTCCTCTAAAATAGAAATTGCAAGTGCTGCTCCCTCATTTGGTTCAGTCCCGCTTCCTATTTCATCAAATAATAGCAACGTATTATTATTTGACATCCTCATAATCTCAGATAGATTTTTCATATGTGATGAAAATGTACTGAGTGCATTTTCGATACTTTGATTATCACCAATATCTACAAACACATTTTCAAAAATAGCAATTTCTGTTTCTTTATCTCCTGCAATATGCAAGCCTGACATTGCTGCTAATGTTAGTAGCCCAATTGTTTTTAATACGATTGTCTTCCCGCCCGCATTTGGTCCTGTAATAATTAAACTACGATAATTTTGACCGATTTCAAAGTTTAACGGTACTACTTTTCCACTTAAAAGCGGATGCTTACAATTTACTAAATGAATGTAGCCATGATCATTTAACTTCGGCTCTATTCCATCGATTGATTTACTAAACTTCGCTTTCGCAAATACCATATCATATTGACTAATTAATTCCATATTAATTTTTATATGATAAATGTTTTCTACTACCATTCCTGATAAAGTTGCCAAAATTTGATACTCTTCCATCGCTTCTTCTGCTTTCAAACTTGCAAGTTCCCCATTTAACTTTGTAACCGTGTGTGGTTCTATAAATACAGTAGAGCCTTTAGCGGACGCTTCAACTATACTTCCCGCAACTTGATTTTTATAAGAAGATTTAATTGGAATCGTATACCTATCATCCTTCTTACTAATAAAGAATTCTTGAATATACTTCTTATTTGTACTATTATTTAAAAACTTCGTTAAACGCTCTTTTATTTTTCCGTCTACAGAATCGATATTATTTCGAATTCGTTTTAACTCTTTACTAGCGGCAGAATCAATACTATTGCCTTTTATTGAAAAATTAATTTCCTCTTCAATACTTTTATATTCAGTCATTGAATTTGCATAAGAAGCTAATACTGGCGCAAAAAATTCTTTATCTAACATAAACTTTTTAATCTTTCTACAGCCGCGTAAAAAGTCTGAAACACTTACTAACTCTTCAGGGTCTAAAATCATACCTTTTTCTAATTTTTGAATTGTACTTGCGATATTTGAAATTCCGAAGAAAGGAACATGCCCTTCTGCATCTACTATAGCTCGCGCTTCCGTCGTTTCATTCAAGCGATTCCTCACTACTTTTATACTCGTACTAGGTTCTAATTTATTTAATAATTCCTTACCTAACCCACTTACACAATAAGATTTCACTATATCCTTTAATTCGTTATATTGTAACTTTTCAAAAGTCATCGTATTCATTTTATTTCTCCTCACTATGATTGATTTCTATCATCAATGAAGATACCTACTCATTAGATTCCAATGAGCTCTACATTATTCAATTACCATTTTTATACATTAAAAATATATACAAAAAAGCTGCGGGGATACCGCAGCTTTTACATTTACAAGGCATGAGTAATAACATATGAGGAAATAAACCATAAAAACGGATGGAAATCCCCTTATTACACGCTTTATAAAGTATTGTAGGTATCTTCATAGGTATCGAAATAAATCCATGACAAAATTAGGGGTATGGTATACATAAAAATCCCCTGGTCTTATCCGATTTATTTCATTAAATTTTTCCTATTTAGTACCTACCGCACTCACAAAAAGCACCTCTCATTAATTTATATTATAGTCATTGAAATCTAATTTACTGAAATCATCATACTATATGTTTTATAAGAAGTAAAGGTGTCAGACTATTTCCTTGCAGATTGTAAAGCTTTCATATAATCAGCCTTTTTCTCAAGGGTCGTTTTCGCATCTTCAGCCGTTACTATATAATCTACCGCAATATGTTGTAATACGTCCTTATTAGCATTGGGTAGCTGAACCGTTATATCATCCACACAACTCTTACTATTTTCAATCGTTTTATTGAATTCCTGAATATTTCTCGCAACTTCCGCTAATGTTTCCATATGTGCCCGGTTGTCTAAATCCAAAAAGATATTACTTCTGAAAACCGCCGTAACATAATGCTTCGGATGTTTCTTCGATATTTTTTTCTCTGCATCCTTACCGAAAACAGTGTCCCCTGTTTGCATTTCCTCGAAAGTAAGTATAGTATTAGTCCCTTTTTCTTCATAATATGTATTGAATCTTTCTCGTAAATCATTCGCTTCTTTTTTTATTTTATAGTTATCATTATTTACCTTTGGAGAGGTTCGTCCATCGAAATACATTTGAAATTGCAAATATGGTTCATCTACTTGCTGTACATAAGCTATTCGTATATCTGGTCCTAAAAAATCCTTACCTTGACTAGGTATTTCAATTCGATCTAGTTTCACAGAAATACCATGCTCCGATTTTGTATAACTTTGTGCTTTTTGTTCAATTTCTTCATCCAATATATCACATGATGTTAATAGTAATAAACTAAACATTATGCTACATTTCATTATTGTTCTTTTCATATTGCCTCTCCTTTTACTACTACTGCCTATACAAAAATGTCCTTATGGATTTTAAATTACGATTTATATAAAGAACTTCTTCTAATAATCATAAGTATAAAAAAAACTATCAGTTATCATTTTACACTTATAGTGTAATTTTACACTATAATCATTTTATCGTAAAGCAAATATAATCTCTATTAAAATCCGTTAAAAACATACTAATATTTAATTCTATAGCAATCACAGTACGGTTTTTATTGTCTCCAACTTTAAAATAACCACTTTAATTTCACTGCGAAAAAATTTAATAAGTGCCTCCGCTATTGCGAATGTCATTTACTTTCCCTACTACATTTAATAATTATGACAAGCAATCATAGGAGGTTACTATATGAGCGAAGAATATATTATTTTACATGGAACTGCTCTTGAACCAAATTTAATCGGCCCCACACTACCACCAATTCCACCATTTACATTCCCTACCGGACCTACTGGAATCACCGGACCTACCGGTGCGACAGGTTTTACTGGAATTGGAATTACTGGTCCCACTGGGGGTACAGGACCTACTGGAATTGGAATTACTGGTCCCACTGGAGCAACCGGTTTAGGGATTCTTCCCGTATTTGGAACAATAACTACTGACGTAGGTATTGGTTTTTCAGTAGTAGTTAATACAAATATTAATTTTACCCTTCCAGGACCTGTTAGTGGAACTACTCTAAACCCAGTAGACAACTCCATTACAATTGATACCACTGGTGTATACTCAGTATCCTTTTCAATCGTATTTGTGATACAAGCTATTTCGTCTAGTATATTAAATCTTACAATAAACGATTCAATTCAATTCGCAATTGAATCACGAGTTGGTGGTGGTCCTGGGGTAAGAGCTACATCCGCCAGAACTGATCTATTATCTTTAAACCAAGGAGATGTTCTTCGAGTACGAATAAGAGAAGCCACGGGTGACATTATTTATTCCAACGCATCCCTTGTTGTCTCAAAAGTCGACTAGTTCATTTATTAAAATAACGATTTAGGAATGATAACAATATAAAAAGAAGAGGAAAACTTATATTTCAGTCTACCTCTTCTTTTCTATTAACAATTCACCGCTGAACATATATGGAAACTGATCCTCCACTTACATGGAACTGCCCCCATCCATCCTTATTAATTGTTACAGTATTTGTTTGATTACCCGTCATATCGTGCCATACTTCCCCTGCATTATTCTTTCCAACATCCATCCACTTTGATCCTCCCGGTCCATCAGAGATTAATGTCGCTAAACCAGAATTAGCATGTACACTATCACCTTCTCTTGTCCATCCAATCACATCTGGATGGTCTAAATAATCACGCTGCGTACCATATGCAAAGTTTTTTCGTGCTGTCAAAATCGGATCAATTTTATCTTTTAACGCTGGAATTTCATAACTACTATTTCCGCTTGTCCCATAGTAATCACCATAAAAAACTGAAGGATAGCCCTCTGCACGAGTTAAAATAAATGCATATGCCAACGGTTTAAACCACGGACTGACTACAGATTCCAATGACTGACCAGGCTGCGAATCATGATTCTCAACAAGAGTAACTGCGAGTGCAGGATGATTTTGCATTACTGTTCCATTTAAAATATTTCTCATATCATAATTCCCATTTCCTTTTGAAGCATAATGAAAATTGTAATGCAGTGGTGCATCAAATACAGATTGATTATAATTGACTTTCGCTAAATAATTATTTAAAGTTTGGATATCTTTTTGCCAATATTCAGCCACCGTAAACATTTCTTTCCCCGTTTGCTGCCTAACATGATTTACCCAATCGCGTAAATATTCATGATCAATATGTTTAACAGCATCTAAACGAAAGCCATCTAAATTTAATTCATTCGCATACCACGTCCCCCAATTTTTCATCTCATTCGCAACATCTGGATGATCAAAATCAAGGTCTGCATACATCAAATAATCATAATTTCCATTCTCACTAGACACTTCCCAGTCCCATGCTTTACCTATACCCCTAAATTTATAAATTCGATTTAATTTCCTTCCTTCATCCCAATCCGTTCCGTCAAAATGATACCATTTCCATTTGAAATTAGAATAAGTATCTCCGCGCCCAGGAAAGTTAAACCCTGTCCATGCATTAATTTCATAATCACCCGATACCTCAACGTTTCGATTATTACGGTCTACCTCAACAGCTGTTACAGTTTCAGTATAATCTGCTCCACCTTTATGATTCATAACTACATCACCGTATACATCGATGTTTTGTTTATGTAAAGCTTCAATTGCAGATTTCAATTGTGCTTTCGTCCCATATTTTGTTCGTACCGTTTCTTTTTGATTGAATTCCCCTAAATCATATAAATCATATGCTCCATATCCTACGTCATTTTGCGTAGTTCCTTTATATGCAGGCGGTATCCAGACAGATGTAATTCCTTTTTGAGCTAAATTTCCAGCATCCGAATGCAAGCGGTTCCAATGATTCCCATCATTTGGAGCATACCACTCAAAATACTGCATTAACGTTCCATTGTTAACCGTATCTGCATACGCTTTACTCTCCCCATATATACTAGGTAAAAACAAAACAACCGACAAGCCGACTACTGTTATTTTTTTTAACATATTTAAACCATTCCTCCTTAGAAAACGTTTGCATAGTTTATCGGAATTATTATAATATTCGTTCTACAATTAGTAAAGTAGCAATCTCTCATTCTCCCATATTATTTTTTAGTCTAACTTCAAATATTCAACCAATACTTCAACGTAGTTTTCATTTCACATCTTATTCAAGATTGTTTACAATTTATCTATAAAAGCATAACGGAGGGATTTCTATGACCGACTTTCAAAAGCAATTTTTTGCAAGATTAAATATTGAAGAAAAAGAAAAAGACAAAGTTTCATTTGAAGATTTACCTAACATTATGTACGCAATGGCACAAACTGTCCCATTTGAAAACTTAAATGTTCTCGAAAAGAATTTTAAGGAAATATCAAAAGAAAATCTAAAAGAAAAAATTTTAGTAAACAATCGTGGCGGTCTTTGTTATGAACTCAATCCTACTATGTATTATTTCCTTAAAGATGCTGGATTTGATGTTCATCTCGTTTCAGGAACAGTATATAACGCCGCAAACTCCATATGGGCTGTTGATTCTGGTCATATCGCAACCGTTTTAACACATCATAATGAACTTTATTTAATTGAAGTAGGATTCGGATCATACTTACCTCTTGCACCTGTCCCTTTCTCAGGTGAAGTCATTCACTCCGTTACAGGAGATTATCGTATTCGTAAAGAAATGACCGAAAAGGGAAACTATATGTTAGAGATGCGTAAAAATAATGAGTTTTTGGATCAATCTTCTGCTGGTGATTGGACGTTAGGCTATGCATTTTATATAGAAGAAGTGGATGAAGAAAAAGCAAATACCGCACAAAAAATTATCGTTGAACATGATGGCTCACCATTTAATAAAGTACCTCTTATTGTAAAACTAACTGAAGATGGGCATGCATCTTTAACAAAGGATAGTCTGACAATAGCGAAAAACGGTAAAAAAACGAAAGAAAACGTTACAGATGTGCAATATAAAAATCTTTTACATTCAAAATTCGGAATTACATTATAATTTTTCAAGCCTTGCCATTTTAGCAAGGCTTTTCAATTTTCAGCAGGGATTTTTTGCAATTTGTTGTATTTCATAGTTATATAGAAATATAACTACATGTATAGAAAGGAAATGATTATGACAGAACTTAAAGATCGATTACAAGTAGATGAGAAAGAGAAATGGGATTTAACGGATATCTACCATACAATTGAAGATTGGGAAAGCGATTTTCATAAAATTGAAGTGTTAACGAAAGAATTACACGAGTTTAATGGAAATATTCACGATGGCAATAGTTTATTAGCTTATTTAACGAAGAGTGAAGAAATATCTAGCATAATATCTTTAATGTTTGCTTATGCACGATTACAATCTGATCTTGATACGCGCGATACTGACGCCCAATCGCTTGTCGATAAAGTGTCACAATTACACGTGAAAGTAAGTGCGGCTAAATCTTTCTTTTCTCCATTCTTACTTAGCATAGATGAAGGCACATTACATTCTTACATAGAAGAAGCAGAAGGCTTACAATATTATAAAGAAGACTTATTTGAATTATACCGTTATAAAAAACACGTATTGAATAAGGACCAAGAAGAGATTTTATCACAAATGGGTGAAGCACTTTCCTCTCCTCAGCATACATACGGCATGTTAAATAATGCAGATATACTATTTGGAGAAATTACAAATGATGATGGAGAAAAAGTAAATTTAACACGCGGAATGTATGCAAAGTTAATAGAAGATGAGAATCGCGAGAAACGTAAAGAAGCCTATAAAGCTTATTACAAACCATACGTTCAATTAAAGAATTCTATCGCTTCTACTTTATCTGCTGCTATTAAAAATAATGTTACTATTTCTAAGCTAAGAAACTATCCATCGGCGTTAGAGAAATCATTATTTGGCGATATGGTTCCGAAAGCAGTATATGAAAACTTAATTGATACAACGAAAAAAAACATTCAATCATTACATACTTATAATAAACTTCGAAAAGAAAAATTAAATGTAGATGAACTACGCCAGTACGACTTGAGCGTTGATTTAGTAGCTGGTGTAAAACAAGACATTCCATACGATAGAGCGTTTGACATCATGATTGAATCACTAGCTCCTTTAGGTGAAGAATATATTGAAACATTAAAGAGCTTTAAAGATAAACGTTATATCGACGTGAGAGAAACTCCAGGAAAACGTTCCGGTGCTTATAACTTTGGTGTATACGGCGTTCATCCATTCATTCTTTTAAATCATCATGATGATTTAAATAGTCTTTTCACTCTTACTCACGAATGTGGGCACGGTATGCATACGCACTACTCACACGGATACCAACCAAGAATTTCTGCACACTATACTATTTTTGTCGCAGAAGTCGCTTCTACAGTAAATGAAGTGCTATTAATTCATCATTTATTAAAAGAAGCAAAAGATGCTGATGTACGTAACCATTTAGTAAACCATTTCATTGAGAAATTTAAAGGCACTTTCTTTACACAAATTATGTTCGCTGAATTTGAAAAAATCACGCATGAAATGGCGCAGCAAGGTAAACCATTAAATGCCCAAGTCTTTAGCGACGTTTATGAAAACTTGTTCAGAGAGTATAATGGCGACTCCCTCGTATTTGACGAAGAAGTAAAATACGGGTGGGCTAGAATACCGCATTTCTACCGTCCATTTTACGTATACAAATACGCAACTGGATTCGCTTCTGCAATCCAAATTGCCGATAAATTATTGAGCGGCGATCCAAATGCTCAAAAACACTATATTGAATTCCTTAAAGGCGGAAGTTCAGACTATCCATTAAACTTATTGAAAAAAGCTGGTGTTGATTTAACTACGCCAGAACCGATTGAAAGTGCATTAAATCGTTTTAGTGAACTTGTTGAAGAGTTTTCAACTTTATAAAAAAGAAGAGCCTCTCGCTAGAGGCTCTTTCTCTTTCATGCTCCCTTTCCTTCTATTAAATCATTCGCCATTTTCCTAAACTCTTGATTAAATGCATCATTCATACCATTTTGGACGTTAGAGAACAATATGACAAACGTTCTTTTATCCCAGTTAAAATTATTAAAAGTATTCCAGCCTGCTAATACCCCGTGGTTATGATAATAATCTGGATACGTATAGAAACTAAATCCATACTTTCTTGCAGGTGATGCAGTAAACATATCTAATACACTTTGTCTAGATAACAGTTTTCCATTCATAATAGCCTCATCTAGCCTTTTCATATCTTCAACAGTCGTATACATTTCACCACATCCATACAACCAGTTCATTTTTAAGCGAGGTGCAGCTATTAATTCATTATCTTTTCTCGTATAACCTTCTGCTAAAAAAATATCTTCTGGGAGAGTTGCCCCCATTCCAGATTCATGCATTTCAACAGGAGTGAAAATATTTTCTTTCACATATTCAGCGAGCGGTTTATTCGTAATTTTTTCTACAATATACGCAAGCACCATATAATTATAGTCTGTATATTTCCATCCTGTCCCTGCAGGAAATTGTAACGCTTGCGAACCAATCCACGTTACTAACTTTAAACGTGACGCCGCATCCACCCTACCTTTTCCTTGATCTGGTAACCCTGATGTGTGCGTTAATAAATTTCGTAACGTAATATTTTTATCTGCCGGAAACGATGGAATATACTTATTTACATTGTCTTCAATATTTAATTTTCCTTTTTCTTTTAGTTGCATGATAGATATTGCAACGACTGTTTTCGTAATAGAACCAATGCGATATTTCGTTCTTGGCATTGTGAATACTTTATCTTTCACATTTGCATACCCATAACCTTTTCGTAAAATCACATGGTCTTTACTAGCTACAAGAACACTACCATTAAATCCTTTATCTTTTAAATATTGATCTAGTTTTCCAGCTACAACTTCATAGTGCTTTTTCTCATTGGCATCAACTTTTTGCATATCGTCCTTTTGCTTATTATTCAAATTAGAAAATGCCTTTATATCATATTTCTTACCTTTACTTGCATGTATGAGTGCAACGACACTTCCAGAAAAAACAGCAAAAATAAAGAAAACGATTAACCATTTCTTTAACATAATAGGAACCCTCTTTTATCTAGTTTCACTTAACGCGCATCCATTCTATTCTATATCTATTAATTTTCAAATTTTTTATAATACTACCTATTATTCACCTAAATGAACTAGATTCCTTTTTCTCATATTCAGTTTTTGGCTACTCTCTATTGTATTTCTTTCTTGCAAAATTTCCACCATACAATCGGATGCACCCTACTATAATTTCAACATCTTATGTAACATTTGTTACACACTATAAGAAACGGAGTTGTTAAGATGAAAAAAACAGATAGAGACAATTGTTTAGGTGATATGACGTTTCATTATCCTACAATAGAATATAGTTATAATTTAATATTAAGTAAAATAGATTATGACTTTAAAAGGAAATGATACTAAAAATTTTCAAACAAAATAAATCATGCAAATAACGATAAAGAAAAACAAATCATTATGGCTAAAATTACAGGCAATTTCAAAAGAGGCAATGAACTTCATTGAAAATGAATCTCATTTATATTTTGATTATACAACAAATAAAAAAAGAAATGTCGCTCACTCGGCATTTCTTTATATTTTCTTCATAAAAAATTTACATTGCTAACTTTCTTTTATTTTTTTGTTTTTTCTATATAAACTGACTGCTGAGATACTTAACAATACTACTATACATAACCACGCATACGCATACCCTTTCTCATCCACAATATAACCAAATAAAACAGGTGCAACAATAATAGCAATTTGATTTAATGTAAGTGCTACACTCACTGTTATTCCTACAGATTCTTCACTTGCCAATTCAGCAACTTCGGCTATAAAAAGACTAAACCATCCAATTGAAAAGAATCCTAACAATGCACTTACACTATACAAGACTCCACTCGTTATTGTATGTATATTCATTACTAACAATAAAATCAAGCCGATAGAAGCGCAGACAGCTATAAATAAAGGTATACGCCGATTCCCCTTATAAAACACATCACTAATAGTTGCTAATGCAACACGACCAATCATTCCAGAAAAGAACATAACTGAAAATACTGTTCCGGCTACAATAGATGTAATCGATTGTTCCCCTGCTAAAAATTTCATGAAGTGTCCAACTAACACCATTTGTAATGAAATCATGCAAATACCCGTTATATAAATTGGATACAACTCTTTTTTACATATCACTACTTTTAGCTCCATCCAAAAGGAAATTTTAATATGTCCTTTCCTCGCTTCCTCCTGAACATATGGCTCTTTATAAAACACAAAAAATAATACTCCTCCAATTATACAAATGCATGCGATACTATTTATCGCGTAAGTCATATTATATTGTACTGTAAGAAAGGGGATTAACACTCCCGCTAACGCGCCACCAATCGGTATACCAGCTTGCCTTATTCCCATCGCTAATCCGCGATTTTCTTTTGGGAACCATTTTAAAATCACTTTACTTCCTCCTGGCTGGGAAACACTATAAAACATTCCTATTAATAAAAGTACAAATAATAACCCATTAAATCCACTTACTATATTAGTCAGTAAAAGCGAACTCCCTAGCAAAAATGAACTGATAGAAATTAATATTTTTTCATTATATTGATCAAGTAGCCGACCGACAAAAAGCATACAAAATAACGGTCCAACATTTACAATACTTACTAACAATCCATTCTCCATATTCGTAAGCGCATATTCTTCCTTCCAAAATAAAGCGAAAACCCCGACACCATACGTTATTAGCGTCGCTGTTGTTTGAGCAATCGTCGCAACAATTAACATAACCCACTTATAAGTACTGTTCATCCTTTCTTCCATTAACACAATAATCCCTCCATCCTCTTCCATTGTATGAAAGTTCTGATATCATATAAAATAAAGATTCATCATATAATCCATCAAAAAAAATGATACCTTTTCGGAGGGATGATACGTGGACATAAAAGATTTAACTGTATTTTACGAAGTTGCGAAGGAAAACAATATTTCTCACGCAGCTAAAAATTTGAACTATGTACAATCAGGCGTAACGATGCGTATGAAACAACTAGAAAATGAATTAGGTGTGCCTTTATTTTACCGAAACGGAAAAGGTGTAACTTTAACTTCTAACGGTGAGATTTTATTAACATACGCCAAACAAATTATCCACTTAATGGATCAATCTATAAAAGCGATTCAAAGTAATGGAACTGAGCCAAAAGGTACTTTGAAAATTGGATGTACAGAATCTACAACTGCGGTAAGGCTCCCCTCTATATTAACGGCCTACTATGAGAAGTACCCAAAAGTCGATTTGATTTTAGAAACAAATACGACCGAACAACTAATTTGGCTTGTATTAGAGCGAAAACTTGACGGAGCATTTATAGCTGGCTCTATTCAGCATACTGAACTTCATACAAGTGTATTTCGTGAAGAAGAATTAGTTCTCATTAGTAAAAAAACTTTATCCTCCTTTAAAGACATAGGAGATATGAATTTACTTGCCTTTAGTCACGGATGCTATTATAGAAGTTTATTAGAAGACTGGCTTCAAGAAGAAAGTGTCTCGCCTAAACGAGTATTAGAGTTCGGAACAATTGAAGCTATACTTGCATGTGTAAAATCAGGTATGGGCGTAGCGATTATGATGAAATCAATTTTAAAGGGGCATGAACATGACGTATCATTCAATCCTTTACCAAATAGCTTCAAAAAAGTTCCTACTACTTTCATTACTAGAAACGATATATTTCGCTCAGCTGCATTACAAAAATTTATAGAGGTGACTCACAATGCATGAAAAGAAAATACGTGGGATGAAACGAAAAACAAACGCTATGATTAAACGAATTGAGGAACATACAAAAACGTTCCCTTCTATTTTCTATAACAATGAATATTGGTATATGCCTTTACCAGTTTCTCAAGCTTTTATCGAGTCTCATAAAACACCTAGAAAAGTAAAACGATTATGTATACAAACCTTAATAGATCGAGTAAATCATTTAATAAAAATAAAACCGAGTGATACACATACATATCGAGTTGTTACTTTAATTTCTATAGAGAATTTATGGAAATCGCAAATTATCGTATTTAAAAACGATGACTACTTTCATAACTTTTTCACTAGAAATAATGAATTTCAAAAATGGATACTTCTTTCGAATGAAATTGATTTTTGGGAAACATGGGGAATCTCAATTTGTCCTACTCCTCAAATGTTGCACTTTCAAGAAGTCACTTATGATGAGGATGCAATCGATGAAAAAGAAATTTGGTTTATTGGAGAGTTATCTTAAAAGGGGTACTTTTAAATGAAAACCTTCCCTTTTTCCACTTAACAAAATCGCTATATAATGAATTTATCATTTTACTATATAGGAGGTTTTTAAATGGTAATACCTAAATATCCTGATGTCCCTACTCTTACGAAAAAACAAATCGATCAAATTACAGAAATCACTTTTCTAAAAGAAATAACACCACAAAAATGTGATGCCATTTTCGTTTTCGGCGGTTCTCACCCTGGCAATTGGCAAGCTCCTCTAGAAGCTTATCGACAAGGTTTAGGAAATCAAATTATCGTTACAGGTGGTACTAGTTTACATGGCATGAAACATCCGAGCTGGAATTACGGGGATTTGTCAGAAGCAGAAGTAATTGTAAATAAATTAATGGAACATGGCGTACCAAAAGATGCTATCATGTTCGAGACAAACTCCCTCCATTCTATCGCTAATGTAATGGAAGCGAAAAAGATTTTTGATTTCACAAAGATTAATCGGCTACTATTTGTATGCAAAAGCTTAGGCGCTGGTCGGCAATATAGAGTATTAAAAAAACATTTACCTAAAACTATTACTTGTATCCCATATACATTTGATACAAGTTTCGATGGTGAGTTTATAATTGATAGATATAATTGGATGGAAAATGAGAAAAGCCGCTCTATGATTTTTGGGGAATACTTGAGAAATGTTTGCTACGGTAGAAAAGGTGGTATTGAGCCACCTGAAAAAGAGGTTCAAGGTCTAGAAGAATATGTTTCCTATTACTATAATCTAGCATAATAGAAAAAAGGTATACCTAAAACACTGGTATACCTTTTATGCTATCTCACTTATTTTTCTTTTAACACACTATGTAACCGATCCGGATAATTTGTAAACATTCCTGTAGCACCCCATTTCATTAACAATCTCATATCTGGTTTCTCATTAATTGTATAAGGATGAATTAACAGTCCATTTTGCTTAGCCATTTTCATATATGACTCATTGATAATTAAATCTCCGTTATCATTACGTAAGTTTGGTCCAATACCGACTGCATATTTTTTAATTTCTTGAAAATCATCATTCGTTACACGTTTTGGCTCATGTGTAATGCCAGACCATTCAACAATCTCATTGTTTTCATTTGGATAATACCAAAGCAATTGAACTAATGGAATATTTTTATTCATACTATGAATCTTTTTTAAACTATCTTTACTAAATGATTGAATCATGACACGGCTAGAAGACATGTTTTGACCTATTAAATTATATTTTTCTAATAAAGCTAATAATTCCTCTTCCATTCCTGGATACACATCTGGTGATTTTGTTTCAATGTAATACTTCATGCTTCTTCCGTACTTTTGGAAAATTTCTTCAAGAGTCGGAACTTTTTGACCAACATACTCTTGCTTAGCCTTTTCTGGATACGCTTTATTGAACCACGATCCTGCATCTAAACTCTTTATTTCACTTAATGTTTTATCTCGTACTTCACCTGTTCCATTTGTCGTGCGATCAACTGCTGTATCATGCATTGCAAGTAATTGGCCATCCTTTGTTAATTGAATATCTAACTCTAAATAATCCGCTTTCATTTTTTTTACTAAATCATAAGAAGCAAAAGTATGCTCAGGTGCATGTCCACTTGCTCCGCGATGTGCAATATTTAAAAACTTATTCTTATTCCACTCATGCTTTCCTTCTGCTTTCGCATGAACAGCTCCCCCAGCAAAAATACTTCCCGTCATAAAGAAAATAACTAATACGCTAATAATTTTTCTCATCCTTTTAACCCTTCCTACGTTGTAAATTTCAACAAGTTAATGAGATTTACACGAAATAGAAGATACACTTTCATTATTTTTATAAGCCTATATTAAAATTCCAATCTTACAAATATAATTCTCCTATGTTATTACTATACTATTTATTTTCCATATCCCTCCTATTCACATGTAACTTCCTATTGATTACATTTCATCAATAAAAAAATCCATAAATTATTTAGAGGACACTTCTGTATCCCTAAATAAATTTATGGCTTATCTCAAATATCTCCGGCCTCGATTAACTTGTCGAAATTAATCATACCAAACCTATTAAATTTTGTGAATATTATTTTTCCAGTACAGTGAAGCTTTAATCAGTATGAGTTATACATCTGCCTCAAACTAATTATTATTTGAACACGTCGAATTTTTCCGAACAACCCGATTCCTATCTAACTTCTTTAATTTCCATTCATACAAGATAAAATTCTATTGTCATTTGACATGATATTTACGTAAATCTAGGCTTTACTTAATTACAAATTCTTAATTTCGTATATCCTTTCTTGCAAGTTTAGGTTTCTTTTGAGAATGTGGTATATTTACATGTCCCGAAGCAGCCACGGATTGTCTCCTTTCCTTCCTTGACAGTTTAGGCTTCTTTTGAAAATATAATTCTTTTAAATGTCGCGAAGTAATACCTTGTTTTTTGAAATCAAAGTAAAAATACAAATGTGTACTTAGCGCTAGGAAAACAACTGAAATAAATGAAAAAATAACGATTAGCACAATCGCCATAGCTTTTTGGCTCAAAATTCCAATACTAACTTGACCAATCATATAACCTAAACCCGAAAAATATACAATTTTAGGGATTTTCACATCTTGATCAGTGATCCCCCTTAAGCGGGCTGTAAAATATTTAATCCAGAATAATTCAGATTTATAAACAATTAAACTATATGCAATAAGCGATAGAATAAAAAATAAAGGAGATTCTATTTCTACGAATTCGTAAGCTAACTTTTGCACAGCTATAAAACTACAAAATGAAATACTTAACGCAACAAATCCAGAATATAGTAAATGTTGCAATTGAGGCTGCCGAGGCTTATAAATAGAAACCCAAATTCCCCATAGATTACATATCACATAAAATGGAAAAGCTGCGTAAGAGTATATATTGTACGGTGGAAATATGAATAAAATGATGAGTAGCATAAAATTCATGATAACCCACATAAAGGCCCCTACAATATTTCTTATATCAAATGGTATTAATATTCGTATACAATCCACTATGTTGTTGCCATTATATTTGTCCATTATGCATCCCATCCATTTCCTTCCTCTTCAAATCAACATATACCCATACTCCCCATATATTAGCAGTCAAAAGAAAAGGTAAAATTATATATAAGTATATAGTAAAGGTTGGAGGAAATAAAAATGGGGTTAAAATCATAAAATTAATAACTACCCATACCATAACGACGCTCGATCTTACACTGCCAGGCATCAATTTCTGAATAATTTGTTCTGTACTTTTTCCGTGGTATTTTTCCATATTAATCTCCCAAAAACTAAAAAATTTTATCTAAAGCTGCTCCGATTCCAGATTTAACTCTATCTTTTATCGAATCCTGTTTACCATCATGATTCCAATCACCTTTGTTAAATTGATTCCATCAGTTTCTATATTAATTTCTATAAAAACATCCAAGCTTATTCCATTCCAATAAAGGTTCCATTTGCTGCATCACTAATAAGAAATAATGTAAAAAAAACTGCTTGTTTAAACAGTTTTTTACATTATTTCTTATTGTATTTTAGATAATACATTTTCTTGGAAAGTACGCTCTTCCTGATCTTCATATCCAGTTGAAACAACTTCTTGAATATCATCATGATTAAATAAATAAGTGAAATCTGGATTAATATAGCCTTCTGGATAAGGACATCCCATATAATCGAATTTTCTTACCTCATCCGTTGCTACTTGTTGTTTTCGCCCAAAAATCATAAGTTTCTTTGTACCTGCTTTTAAAATTACAATAGATCCTATAGGAAAAAGTTGCGAATTCATTGTATGGCCCCTCCTTATTAATTGTTTTTTGCTAAGAATTTAAGGAACCTAGCTTGGTTTTCCGCTTCTTTAAGTCGATATATACGCATACATACGCTCCAGATATACTAAACACAACAGCAAATAAAGAAAAGACTAAAATTAAGACCGTCGCTAAAGCATTTTGTGATAATGAACCTATACATATCTGTCCAATAATATATCCCAATCCTGATAAATAAACAATTGGAGAAATTTTTATATTTCCATTTTCTTCATTGTTTAATCGCTTTAAAAAACTTTTCATTCCAATAGAAATCAATTTATAAATTGTAAAAATGTAAAGCACAAAAGTAACAATAAAAAACAGAGGTGTTTCAATTTTAATAAAAGTATATGCAAGCTTTTGAATCACTATAAAGCTTCCAAAAGAAAAAGTTATTCCCATAAATCCATTATATAAAATGTGTACCAACCTTGGCTCATTTGGTTTATAAAAAAATACCCATACTCCCCATATATTAGCAATCAAAAGAAAAGGTAAAATTATATATAAGTATATGGTAAAGGTTGGAGGAAATAAAAATGGGGTTAAAATCATAAAATTAATAACTACCCACACCATAACGACACTCGATCTTACACTGCCAGGCATCAATTTCCGAATAATTTGTTCTGTGCTTTTTCCGTGGTATTTTTCCATATTAATCTCCCAAAAACTAAAAAATTTTATCTAAAGTTGCTCCGATTCCAGATTTAACTCTATCTTTTATCGAATCCTGTTTACCATCATGATTCCAATCACCTTTGTTAAACTTAATTCCATCTGTTATTATACTAGCTCCTATAGAAACACCAAAGCCAATACAAGCTCCAGCAACAGTTCCGATTGGACCTCCCAAAAAACTTCCAACAAAGGCACCTGCTTTGGCTCCCGCAAAGGCACTTGCAGCAGTTGTACCAACCCCAATTGCTGCATCACCAATAATATCACCAGCTATCTTAGTTTTTGAAGCTTTATTTTCAATATTTTCCTTTGTATCATTAATTACATCCCACCCTATAGCTGCATAGCCCAAAGCATTTGTTTTTAATTTCAATGAATCTTTAAGAAATTCTTTTGGTGATAAAACATGTCTTTTTACATCGTCTATTTGCTTTACTTCGGCTAAAGGTAATTTTGTACGCCTTATCACATTAAGTCCATTTTTATCCTTTAGTACAGTCCGATTTTGAAACCTTACCATTTCTTTTCCTTTTTTATTTGTGTAGGGTGTTACACGCAAACCTTTATTATGTAAAGCTGCCAACTTGTAGGCAGCTGCACCTTCAGTTACAGTACCAAGTAAAGTAAATAATGATCCCGTAGGGTTATCTTTCCAATCACCAATATCGCCACCCAACGGTGCAAACCAATTAACATCAATTGCTTCTTCCCCAAATGAAACTTCTTGTTGATCAGCCTTCTCAAAACGGTCAGCAGCTTTTCTTAATGCATCACTATGTTCTTTTAAAACTGTCGTTATAGTAGCTAACACTGAGCCTGCGTATTGGGATTGATTTAACACAGCATCTCTTCCAGATAATTGGAAAGGAAGATCAAATAACTGCTGATTGATACGTTGATGTGTTTCAGATAGCTCTTGAGCTGTTTGTTCTATATTAGAAGCTAGTTTCCTTAAATGGTCAGGAGTAACCTTAATTTCACTTCTCACCTTGTTTTACCCCCTAATGATTTAAGATAAAGTACCATTTTCTTTATCTCTTCAGTAATTGTAAAGGTATCAAGGCAAATAAAATTCGTTTGTGTTTGCTCATTATCTAAAACTTTTTGGATTAGCCAATATTGGTTTTGACTATATAAAAACTGAATACAATCTGTAGACCATGAGTCCTTTATATAATAATGAACTTGAACAGTATTTAACTCTTCACGATTATGTATAATGTTTGCTAACTCTAAGGAAGCTTCATCATCTAAGTAAAGTTTCAAGTAATCTACTAATTGCTTGTTTGATTGATTTAAAATAGTTTCCTTATATGCAGAAGAAGGGATTTTAAATGTATAATTTGGACAAGAGAAAGTATTTTTAGGCTGTAATGCTTGATATATAAATTGCCAAGCTACCTCTGGTGTCCCGCATTCTTTAAATGTACATTGTTTATCACCGTTAGCATCTGTTATTACATTTTGTATAACCTTTTTCTCACTAAAATAGAAAATGTTTTTTTCTAAAATACTGTCTTTACTTATCTGTACTTCAATAACAAATCCTGTAGTTAAACAAATACGAAAATATTCTAAAAGTTGTTTGTCACATAATGTTTCATCTTCTTTTATTATGAGTAGCTCTTCGTTTGTCCAATTCTCGTACATTACATCTAATTCTTTGTCTATTTCCTCATCTGACCAATTTTCAAAGGGGTTCTCAATTCCAATCATTGTTTCATGGTCAAATATACCAGTTAATACATATACTTCTTTATTTGATAAAATAAGAGGTTCAATAGTCAAATAGTCCCACTCCCTAGCGCGATATATAATCTCTAGGAAATATAATACAATAAAAAAATGATTCAATCTAGTAATTGCCAACACTTATAACTAAAAACTAAAAAAATTCTAATAACAAAAAAAAGAAAGAGAATTAATTTGCATATATTTTTATAATAATAATGTCTCTTCACTACACAATCTTTATTTTTTAAGCCAAAAAAATAGAAGTATCGTCCTATAAAAGACAATACTTCCTTAGTTACTTAAAAATCACATAATAAATTACCCATTACCTCTTCAAGCACTACATCTAGATTTACTACCTCTTTTTCCGAACGCCATCCTATAAAGCCGTCTGGTCTAATTAATACAATTCCTTCATTTTCTATCCCATATAATTCACGAAAAACATTTTCTTGAGCAATAAAATCTCCGCTTAACCCAACTCGATACACTTTAATATTTATCCCTAATTTAGATGAAACATCATATACAGCTTCAGCCCAAGAACTATTGTCTACTCCAGTAAGTAATACAAAATTGTTACCAAATAAGTCTAATATAGAAGCTTCTTTCCCTTTATACATCCCCCAAAAGTGCGGTGCCCGTGTTCCAGGTCTTCCATTCAACTCTACGATATCCATTCTATGTGGAGTGGCTGAGTCATCTATTATTGCTTCTGAACAATACTGATACCCGACAGTTACAGCTAAACCATCCATATTATTCAAACTGCTCTCCTCTCTATTCGCAGCACGAAATAATAAACTACTTGCATAATTCGTCGTTAATTTTGCAACAGGGTATCTCTCTTCATGATATGTTTCTAACAATTTTGGTTTTGCCTTCCCTTTTATAACAGCCGCTAATTTCCAAGCTAGATTGTGAGCATCTTGTATGCCTGTATTTGAACCAAACCCTCCAGTTGGCGGCATAATATGGGCAGAATCACCAACTAAAAAAATGCGATTATCTTGAAATTTTGCAGCAGTACTTTCAGTCGCTTCCCACGGTAAAACACTTACTATTTCTGACTCAACTTTTGTACTTCCAATTGCTGTTTGAATAATTTGTTTACAACGTTCTATAGTGAAATCCTCTGGTCGCTCTCCTTTTAACGGATCGTAGGATACATGGTAAATCCATCTTCTTTCGTTATCAACTGGAATAAGCGCACCAAGAACTTCCGGATGAAGTACCATAGAAAAACCAAATGCATCCCCTTGTATAAACTCACTTAAATCCACTTCAAAATAAATATTCATATAATAGCCACCGATTGTACCTCGTCCCTCCGTACTTATCCCTAGTTGCTTACGTATTTTGCTTTTCGCTCCATCCGCTGCAATTACATAATCACAATGAATAATACTTTCTTCTTCCGTTTCGCGATTCCGAATCGTTGCGATTACTCCTTGCTCATTTTGTTCATAAGAAACTAATTCATGATAAAAAGATAATTCTCCGCCTAGTGTTCTCGCTTCTTGTAATATCATCTCTTCTAAAATAATTTGATAACAAGCCGTTTGTTTTGATGGACTAATCTCTTCTATTTTTTGAAGTAACTTCTCATCGTTTCCATACTGAGTCGCCCGCATTTTTGCTAATTCTTCCTTATTCGCCTCAGCTATTGTATGAACTGCTATTCTTCCTCGGCAACTTTCTAATGCTTTACCCGCCGATCTAATTTTTTGTTCTAAACCCAATTCTCGAAATAACTCCATCGTACGAAAAGTGATTCCACCTGCTTTTGGATGAATTGCAGTAGACGGGTGCCTTTCAACCAGTGAATAATCAACGTTATGTTTTGCAAGGAATAGCGCAGAGGCTAACCCTGATAATCCTCCTCCAACAATTAAAACTGGTATGTAATTCAATTTCATATATTTACCCTCCACATCATTGTTCTGAGCTCAGTGACATAAATATAATCAAAAAAACAACAAAGATATAGACTTATAATTCATTTTAAATTATCATATAGATAGATTACGCCCCAAATTACTTTTACTTTTTCATACATCTATAATCTGTTTGAATTATGCATGTATGAAAGAGTAAAACGAAACAATTCACTTTAGTAGACACCATCATAATAAAAACATGATAAGCGGTCGTACCCTATAAGTTATTCAGGGTACGACCGCTTATTTTTTTAAAATCCTTATCCTTTCTCATCTGTAAATAACATATCATTAAAGTCTTTTCTATCCCCTACCATTTTCAACTCATAAAATTTCATTCGTCTCGATTTTCTTTCCCAATATTGCAGCTCATATAACAATGATGTAGCATTACCGTATCGATGTAATGGTCCATCATCTTAAACCTTTCGACTAATTCATTGGAGGTAAAGTGATTGAAATGAATAAACAAGAACAATTAAGCGTTATAAAAAAAGATTTTATTGATTCTCAAAAAGTATTATTGGCAATTGGTGATGAAACACGGCAAGCTATTTTGTTAGTTCTAATGGAAACAGAATGTCAAACCGGATTACGTGTAGGTGAAATTACGAAACAAACACACCTTTCTCGACCAGCAGTATCACATCACCTTAGAATTTTACGAGAAGCCGGTATTATTTTAATGCGAAAAGAAGGCACAAAAAACTTTTATTATATTGATATACGTACAAAATTAGGCTTATTAAAAAATCTTGTATTAGATATTGAAAAGCTATTGCACAACTTTTATTGAAATTTGGAGGTATAAGAAATGAAAGCAATGATAATTGATAAGTACGGGAAAGTTCCAATGCGTATGGCAGAGGTACCTACTCCTGAAATAAATGAATATGAAGTACTCGCTGAAATTCATGCAGCTAGTATTAACCCAATTGACTTTAAAATACGTGATGGAAAAGTAAAGATGTTACTTAAATATGAAATGCCCTTAATTCTTGGTAATGACTTTTCCGGTGTCATCGTAAAGGTTGGATCAAAAGTGACTCGTTTTAAAGCCGGCGATGCAATATATGCACGTCCAAGAAAAAATAAGATCGGTACTTTCGCGGAATATATAGCCATTCATGAGGATGATATAGCTTTAAAACCAAAAAATTTAAGTTTTGAGGAAGCGGCGTCGATTCCTCTCGTTGGCTTAACATCATATCAAGCACTACATGACATCATGCACTTACAAAAAGGACAAAAAATATTAATTCACGCTGGATCTGGTGGTGTTGGTACTTTCGCAATTCAGTTAGCAAAAATAATGGGTGCTACCGTTACGACGACTGCTAGTGAAGCTGGTTCCGATTTAGTAAAGTCTCTTGGCGCAGATGAAATTATTAATTACAAAACAGAAAAATTTGAAGAAATACTAAAAGATTATGATGCAGTATTTGATACAATCGGCGGTACAACACTTGAAAAATCATTCGATATTATAAAAGGCGGCGGCAACATTGTTTCCGTTTCAGGAATGCCAAATGCTCGTTTCGGTAAAGAATTTGGTTCCAGATTTTTCAAAACACTCTTATTTTCATTAGCAAGTAAAAAACTTACTGCACTTGAAAAGAAGCATAGTGCTCAATATTCATTTTTATTTATGAAGCCAAGTGGCGATCAATTACGTACTATCGCAAATTATATTGAAGCAGGAAAAATCAAACCAGTAATCGATCGAGTTTTCCCTTTTGAAGATGCGCAAAAAGCAATGGAATATTCAGAGGCTGGAAGAGCAAAAGGAAAAATAATCGTAAAAATAAAATAATAATAAAGACTCCATTTTCTTAAAATGGGGTCTTTATATTTACTGTTAAATAGACATAGTGCAGTGAAGTCCTTACAATAGATTGCAAGGGGAAATATCATATTATACTTTTAGCTAATTTTGCAAAGAATACATACGTACAAATACATAATAAAAAAATAAACAAGGAGGAGATAAAATGACTAAAAATAATGAAGCTGGTTGGAATTTAGATAATAGTTATACGACTTTACCACAATCATTTTATACAGAAACCCCCCCTACTCCCGTAAGTTCACCGGAGTTAGTTAAACTAAATCATTCATTAGCAATATCTCTTGGCTTTAATCCTGAAGAATTGAAAAAAGAAGTTGAAATTGCTATTTTCGCTGGTAATGCACTCCCAGAAGGAGCTCATCCATTAGCTCAAGCGTATGCCGGTCATCAATTCGGACATTTTAATATGTTAGGCGACGGTCGTGCGCTTTTAATAGGTGAACAAATTACCCCTTCAGGTAAACGTTTTGACATTCAGCTGAAAGGTTCTGGCCCTACTCCGTATTCACGCCGTGGTGATGGTCGCGCTGCACTCGGTCCGATGCTACGTGAGTATATTATTAGTGAAGCAATGTATGCACTTGATATTCCAACTACGCGCAGTTTAGCAGTTGTTACAACTGGTGAACCAACATATCGTGAAACAAAGTTACCTGGAGCAATTTTAACTAGAGTAGCAAGTAGCCATATACGCGTCGGCACATTTCAATATGCTGCCGCTCGTGGTTCCATCGAGGATCTTCAATCACTAGCTGACTATACGATAAAAAGGCATTATCCAGAAATTGAGGATCATGAAAACCGATATACTGCATTACTACAAGAAGTCATAAAAAAACAAGCAAGTCTCATCGCTAAATGGCAACTTGTTGGATTTATCCATGGTGTAATGAACACTGATAATATAACGATCAGTGGAGAAACGATTGATTACGGCCCTTGTGCGTTTATGGACAATTACGACCAAGGAACTGTATTTAGCTCTATTGATACACAAGGTCGCTACGCATATGGAAATCAGCCATATATGGCTGCATGGGACCTGGCGCGACTAGCAGAATCTTTAATACCAATTCTGCATGAAGATGAAGAAGAAGCATTAAAGATTGCTCAAGACGAAATTTCAAAATTTAGCGTACAATATGAAAACCTGTGGTTCATTGGAATGAAAAAGAAATTAGGACTATTTAACAGTGAGAAACAAGATCAAACACTTATTGAGCAACTTTTAAAAATGATGGAGAAACATAAAGTAGATTACACAAATACATTCCGTTCATTAACTCTTAATACGCTCGAAAATACAGCTCTATTTGAAAGTCCTGAATTTAAAGAATGGTACAAACTGTGGCAATCTCGATTAGAAAGACAAGAAGAATCGAAGGAAAACGCCTACGAAATGATGAAAAATAATAACCCATCGGTCATCCCAAGAAACCACCGCGTAGAAGAAGCACTAGAAGCAGCTGTCACAAATGGCGACTATAGCGTAATGGAAAAACTTCTTGAAGCTCTATCCAATCCTTATGCGTATGCTACAGAGCAAGAAGAATACTGCGTTCCACCTGCACCGACGAATCGTCCTTATCGTACTTTTTGTGGGACTTGATTGTTTAACATGTAAAAAGGTGTGTTCATACAGATTGTGTGAACACACCTTTTTATATTCTCCCCTCTCAACTAGAACTTTAAAATGCACCTTTCCCGATTCCTTTTCTTTACTCCAAAACAAAAATTAAACTATTCCAATAGACTTACTCATAAGCTCGTTAAACAAATATTGAGAAATAAAAATTACATTTCTAAATATTGTTATTTTTGATAATATATTTTATAAGAATATTCAAAAAGCGAGGGGATTTCATGAACGTTCAACTACAAGGTAATGAACAAATTACGAAATTATTTAATGATTGGTATTTAGCTATGCTTAAACAAGATGTGTCCCAGGCGACAAACTTAAAGCATGAAATTGAGGAAAAGGAACTAAACTTTGAAGAAGATGAAAACTTAGCATTATATCATTCCTTACTAGACTTTCGATATAAAGTTTTAGTAGATAGTTTAAGTATTTCAAAAGATTGTTTTGATAAAATAGATTCTTACTTAATCTCATCCAACCATCCACTGGCTTACTACTATCACTTCTTTAAAGGCATTTATGCAACTTTAACCACAGACTATAACTTAGCTAGCGAACATTATGAACAAGCTAAGTTATTACTAGTAAATAACACTGATAATCTAGAGCATGCTGAATTTTATTATCGAATGGCGATTTTCCATTATCACTTTTATCAACCAATTGAATCCATTGAATATGCAACTAAGGCTAAAGAGATTTTCGATAAACATACTGGCTACGAAGTTAAAGTTGGATTATGCAAAAATACATTAGGTGCCTCATTTGTATATTTAAAACAATATGAACAAGCGGAAGAACAATATAATTCAGCAATACACCTTTTACAAAAATCTAATGAAAAAGAATTAATTTTAAGTGTACGTAATAATTTGGGTTGGTTATATGCGAGTCAAAACCTCTCCACACTCGCAATCCGTCACCTATCAGAAGTAACTGAAAAGAAACCTACACATTTCAAAGCTCTCTTCTTGCAAGCAAGAGAACACTCTAAACTAGATGAAACTAGTATTGCTGAAGGGTTAATCCAAAAAGGGTTAAAAATTTGTACTGAATTAAATAATGAAGAATATATATATCATTTTAAAATTCTAAACGAACTAAATAATAATGTTGCTTCTGAAGAATTAGAAACAATTATTCTTAAAGGAATTACGTTTTTCGACAAAGAATTATTATATAACTACACTCAAGAATACTCAGAAAAATTAGCTGTTAAATTTTATAGTGAAAATAACCACATTAAGGCAAGTGAATATTTTCATAAAGCGTTACAAGCAAAAGAAAAAACGTTTGAGAAAGGGGCATTGAAATGATTAAAAAAATTAGCTCTGTTTTTTTAGGACTATCTGTTTTCGGTATTCTAGCTACTGGTATTCATAGTTCATTTACATACCAAGCGGGTCATGCTGATCTTCCTGCACCACAAAGACCTGACCTTGTTCAATCTGTTGACGCAAGTAAAGACTACAACTCAACAACAGCTGAAAAAGCACTTTAAAAAACGGAAGACCTTCAATTAAGAAGGTCTTTTTAAATACGCTTATTTAGAATATCTCCCTTTGATGTAGACTTTATTTTCTCATCAACTCCGCAATCCCCCTACTCCCCTCACTACCAACTTTCTCAAGTTCCTCCACAACTAATTTTCTTCTTGCCACAGAATGATTTTGACTTAATTTCGCTTTTCCTTCTATTTTACTAATCTTAATTTTAAAACCAACTATCCCTTTACTTAATCCTCCCATATAATTCGGATCTACATCATTAAGTGAGTAGGTGCTCTCTGGATCTTCATATTTATGTACTAACTCTTGAAGAGAATTTAATAATTCCTGTTCATCCTCAACAATTTCTAATTCCCCATATACATGCACTGCAACGTAATTCCATGTTGGTACTGCATTGTTTGTTTCATACCACGATGGAGATATGTAGCTATGTGGTCCTTGGAATATAGCTAACACTTCTTGATTCTCACTATCTTTCCACTGTTCATTCGGACGTGCGAAATGACCATGTAAAGTTAGAGTCTCCCAATTTAATAACAACGGTAAATGCGTTGCATATGGTTCCCCGTTATGTTGAGAAAATAATGTTGCAAAGCTATTTTGTTCTATTATCTCATACTTCATCTTTTCATCTTCTATTGCGAAATATTTTGGTACGTACATAAGCTCCCTCTTTTCCGATCTTTTATTTCTAATTATATTTAAGTCTCGTAGCATTCAACAGGGCCAGTTTATATTTGTTTTATAATGGCAGCTCTCAATTAAAAAAGAATAGGCCGCATATACTCAATGCGACCTTAGTTTATTTTTTCCAATATATTTGTAATAAATGCCGTCTTACCTTCACTATAACTGGATCGATGTTTCGACTCTCTTGCTAACTCTTTCTTTAAACTCCCATATTCAGCAGCAACGGCTTCATGTTCACGAAGGTAATCCCGAAACGCTATATGTTTTCTTAACTCTTCGCTATTTTTGTCACACACATATAAATGATGTTCCATCCAAACTGTATTTTCTTCACTCCACGGAACGAAAGCATCCTTTCTACCAAACGCCTCTCTCCCTTTGTAACTCCATTCTGCCTGATGATAGTATCCTATCGTTTCAAGCCTTTTTACTACTTCAGGAAAAATTTCGTACTCTTCTATTACTATATCGATATCTAATATTGGTTTTGCCGCAAGTCCTTTAACAGATGTACTCCCAACATGTTCAATAGCTACAATGCTGTCTTCCATTACATTGTTAATAAGAGTGTGTATTTTATTAAATTCACTTTCCCATTTGGTGTTATATTCTTCGATAGTAATTCTCTGTTTCAATATATCCCTCTTCCCAATACAATTTACAACCTTTGAATATGAGTATCCTTAAAATCCGTCTCATATTTCAATCCATATCCAAACATTCGATCCATTCCGATATGTGCAGTCCATATTAGGCCTATCATAATAACGGTATCCATCTTAAAATAAACACCTACTATAGCTATTAAAATGGATATAATATATGTGTGAAATATATTATAGATTTTAGCACCAATATGATTATTTATCCCATAAGCTAACATTGATAAATCCGGTGCTAATAGGAATATCCAAAATATAATCCAACTAAATTCATATAATGAATACATATAAATCGCGGCTAAGAATACAACTAAGCCTTCAAAATGTACAATACGTTTTTGCATTCTTTATCATTCCTATTTTTCTATATTTACCGATACATTTTCATCCCTGAAAGTATTCTTTGCATTTTTTGACCAGATGGTTGCTAATATTGGTCCTGCAATGTTATGCCATACTGCTGCTAATACACTCGGGAGTGCGGCAGCTGGTCCAAAATGTGCGGTTGCTAGTGCAACACCTAAACCTGAATTTTGCATTCCTACTTCTATTGAAATAGCTCTTCTTGTCCCTTCATCTAGTCCAAGTACGAACGCTGTTATATATCCGAGTAAAAAACCGAACGCATTATGGAGCATAACCGCAATAAAGATAAGAAGGCCTGAAGAAGTAATGCTACTTACATTTGTGGAAACAACCGCTGAAACTATAATAATAATTGCTAATACTGATATTAAAGGAATAACAGTCATTCCTTTCGTAACAGTTTTAGGGAAAAACTTCTTCACCACTAATCCTAAAATAATAGGTAGGATAATGACTTGTACGATAGAAAGAAACATAGACATAGCATTCACTGGCATCCATTGTCCTGCAAGTAATAATAAAATAAGAGGTGTAGCAATGGGTGCTAGTAACGTTGATAATGACGTCATTGCAATAGACAACGCTAAGTTCCCTTTTGCTAAATAAACCATAACATTTGATGCAGTGCCACCCGGTACTGAACCGAGTAACACTAGTCCAGCTGCTAATTCAGCTGGCAGATTCATAACGTAGGCTAGTACGTATGCGACAAGTGGCATAATAATAAACTGAGCACATACACCGATAATAACTGGCAATGGTTTTGTAGCAATGATCTTAAAATCAACAGCCTTTAATGTTAATCCCATCCCAAACATTACAACCCCGAGTAAAATTGTGATGTAACTAGTTAACCCAAGAAATGGTCCAGGAATGAAATATACAATAGCTGCAATACAAATAACCCAAAATGCAAAATATTTTCCAGCTATATTACTTATCGCTTCTAGTACTTTCACCCCATCATCCCCTATCCTTCAACTGAAAAACTTTATTCGGATTCAAAATATTTTGCGGGTCAAGAGCTTTTTTTATTTTTTCCATTACGAGCAATGCCGCCCCATGTTCTTCTTCTTGATACTTCCGCTTTCCGATTCCAACGCCATGTTCTCCCGTACACGTTCCACCTCGTTTAAGAGCATATAAAACGATACTTTCATTTATTTCGTCACCCTTTTCCACTTCTTCTTTATCGTTCGGATCAATCATTAAGAGCACGTGGAAATTACCGTCTCCTACATGACCGAGAATACCACCGACAAGCCCTACTTTATCTAACGTCTCTTTCGCATTTTGGATTGCACCAGCTAATTCTGAAATGGGTACACATACGTCTGTACTCATAAGCTTTTTACCAGGATAGCTATGAACATAAGAGTATGCTAGATTATGCCGTGCATCCCATAATTTATTTCTCGCCGCAGTTTCCGTTTCAAAAGCAACTTCTTTACATTTATGATCAAAAACAATTTCCTTCGTGAATTCAATATCTTGCTTAAGCCCTGCTTCATTGCCATGAAATTCTAAAAACAGTGTAGGTTCTTCTCTGTAACTTGTTTCATTATAATGATTTACTTGTTTCATAGATAATTCATCTACAAGTTCAATTCTCGCAATTGGAATACCCGCTTGTAGTATATTAATTACAGCTTCTACTGCATCATTTATAGTTGGAAACGATGCTCTCGCAGCCATAATATGCTCTGGTATGCCGTATACTTTTAATGTTAACTCTGTAAAGCATCCAAGCGTACCTTCTGATCCTACGAAAACACCATTTAAATGATAACCTGATGATGACTTCGCTGCTAAATTCCCAGTATGTATTACTTCTCCATCAGCAAGAACGACTTCTAAATCACGAACTTGATCACGCATAACGCCATACTTCACCGCTGTCGTTCCACTTGCATTTGTAGCAGCCATTCCACCTAACGTTGCATCTGCCCCTGGATCTACACTAAAAAACAAACCGTATTTCTTCAATTCTTTATTGAGCTGAAAACGAGTCACCCCCGGCTGTACCTTCACCAGAAAATCTTTCTCTCTTATTTCAAGAATTTTGTTCATTAATGAAAAATCAACCGTAATCCCTTTTTCATAAGGAATTACATGTCCTTCTAAACTAGAACCTACCCCAAATGGAACGACAGCTGTTCCGTGCTCACTCGCTATTTTCATTATGGCACTAACTTCTTCTGTCGTTTTCGGAAAAACTACTACATCAGGTAAACTACTAGCATGATAAGATTCATCTTTACTATGTAACTCTCTTACTGTCGTATTCACAACTACTCGATCTTTGGGAAGTACACCCTTTAATTCATTTACTAAACGCTCTACTGTTATTTCCATCGTACACTCTCCTACTCTCTATAAATTAGAATTACAAAATATGTTAAGTGTTTTATACATAATAATCCGAAAAATTAAATAATTCAAGTTTTACATATACGAAATTCATTTCTTACTTTCGAATAAAAAAAGAACTTGAAACAATTGTTTCAAGTTCTTTTCTATAAAACTACATTTTAAACGACTTCTTTATTAACAACATAAACCAAATTAAAGTAATTGCCATTAGCGAATGAGAAAAACCAACAATATAAGTTAACCCGTTAAAATCCGCTCCATTTAACTGAAGAAGCCCTCTTGCTGCCAATGAACCTAACATTAAAATTAATGCGATATTATGTACAACAAACCACTTATTAAAACTTTTCGCTTCATGAAACGCGAATACTTTTGCTAATCCTAAAGCAATTAAAAAGAAGAAAAAGCCAAGTACAAGTGTATGTGTATGCAAAAGATTTAACAACGTAGATCCTACAATCCCCTTATACTTTCCATATTCCCTAGCGAAAATCCCTGATAATAAACCGATAATCAAATACGTAAACGATGCATTATATAATTTCTTCATTATGTACCTCCTTGAGTAGAATGTGTAGTGTGTCATATTTAGTAATAATGATAGTTATATAGTAAAAACTCCTAGTCACCTAGGAGTCATTGTATAAGCATCTCACTCTTTACAATCAAATCTAATTATAAAATATCCTTTTATACAAAACAAACGAACTTTATGTGAACAAGCAGGACTCTTTTAAAATATGTTGCGATTTCGTATTACGCAATCCATACTAATTATTATAAATGTTAAAGGTGGTGCATTGGATTGATAGTTCTTGAAACTGAACGACTCGTTCTTCGCTGGTTTGATATAAAAGACGCTCCATTTATTCTTGAATTAGTAAACGATCCTGCATGGATTCAGTATATCGGTGATAAAAGAATTAAAAACTTAGAAGATGCAAAAAAATACATCTTAAACGGACCCGTTGATATGTATAATAAAATGGGCTTTGGTCTTTACTTAGTTGAACGAAAAGAAGATCTCACTCCACTTGGTATGTGTGGTCTTATTAAAAGGGATTCATTAGAAGATGTTGATATCGGCTTTGCCTTTTTAGAGAAATTCCGTTCAAAGGGATATGGCTTTGAATCCGCTTCTGCTGTAATCGAATACGGAGTACAAAAACTAGGACTGAAACGAATTGTAGCAATTACAACTATCGATAACATCTATTCAGGAAAGCTTTTAGAAAAAGTAGGATTGCAGTTCGAAGAGATTATTTCGGACTCAGGAGAAGATCTAAAGTTATTTGGATATAACGTATATTAAATTGACAGAGTTCTCTTTTAACCTAATCAAAAAATATTTCTTCAATATACATTCCTAAACGTTATCATGATTAAAATACTCATCTATTTTTAACGATATAACAACGCTAACATTTAAATCACAACCCTAATTTTCAGTACTCTATTTATTCTTAAAAACCCTCTATCTTGTTCTTAAATTTGTCAAAACTCTTATGTAGTTACATGAAAATTTTATGCTAATATGTTACTAAGAAACTATGCGTTCCCTTAACCCTGTATCCGGCCCTGTATTTTTTACAGGGCCTTTGTTTATTTAATTTACTTATCACGTGCTTATACACATTAAAAGTCATTTCAAATGTAATAAACAATAAATACTAAAATAATTTAAGAATGAAGTGTCCAAAAAAGCCTAATCTCTCTACAATATATTGAGAAATTAGGCTTTTTAATAAGAAAATTAAAATTCATAAACAATGAATAATTTACATGTTAGGCTTATCTGTTAAAGCAGAAATAATTCTGTTCACTAAGTCTTCTGGCATCCATTCCTGATTTATATCATTCGTTTCATTTGGTCCTAAAGAATCAATGAACTTTTTAAACTTTGGAAATAAAACAATAGAAGTGATCCAATGTATCGTATGATTTATGGAGAAAAAATGAAAAACTCCTTGTTTTTCACCCTCCTGTAATATTGCTTTTAACTGTTCAAAATTACCTATGAAATAGGGTTTGATTTTTTCTAATCTTGCACTTTCCTTAATAATCTCCTCATATGCCAATACCCCAATTTCAGGATTTTCTTTTATATGTGTAGTAAAGACTATTAAATATTCTTTAAGAGCATTGATAGGATTAAATTGATTCTTCTCAAGAAAATTAGGTAACTCATTAGCAAGGCCATATTTCTTAAACACCTCATAATACAGGTTTTCTTTCCCATTAAAATAGTATGAAGCCATAGCGACATTCACTTTCGCTTCTTTTGCAATTTCTTGTATGCTCGTACCTTCGTAGCCACGCTCTCCAAATTTTTTCTTAGCAGCCTTCAAAATATTTTCCATCGTCTGCTCTCGAGATTTCCCCATTTTACACACCTCAAATAATATATATTTCACTTCAAAAATCCAATAAGGACTTTGAATAGAGTATCTTTTTAATGAAATTTAATTATATATTTAAAGTAGTAACTTAACAACCGATGAAGTCTTGATTACTTTAAACTATTCGCCACACAACGTACGCCTCAAAAAGAAACATCCCCTAACCCTCTCCTACCCTATGTCATCATACAAAGAATTCATTTAAAAATGAAATAAAAATAAACACCATACTTAAAACAATATCCCGCTGTGTAGCATGAATAGCTTTCAAATACTTCACGCTCTTTTCTGATTGAGTATAAGAACGAACGAAAAATAATAAGGACCAGAGTTTATCTGTTTTTACAGATAAACTCTGGTCCTTTCATTACGTTATGCAGATTTAAAATAAACCTTTATACTCATATCTTGATGAAATAATTATCCATCAATTGTACCTCATTTACTGATTAGATTTGTTTAATCTCAATATAAGGTCCTTTGATGTTTAATTTGTTAATGTCATTTGAGATATTTCCTACAGTTGTTTTTTCATTAAACGTATAGACCTTTTCACCATTTACAAAGATGCCCCAATTTTTATCTTCGTAACTGATACCATAGCCAGCATTGATAGATGTCGCTTTGAGTTGGTTTCCATTCATTGAAAAAGATAATTTCCCTTTTCCTTTGTTAAGTTTGTTATTCACGTTGTTGATACCAATCATTTGTTCTTCAAGGGCTTTTTGGTTATCAAGGGTAACTTGATGGTTTTTCCAGTCCAATTTATAGTTGTTTGTAAAGAACTCATTATATGTATCTTTATTATTTGTTCCCCACCATTTTGAACTTACCCATTCAATATTATACTGATCTGAAATTCTACGATTTGTTATTTTTAAATCTGATGTAGATTCTGTTTTATCAGCAGTAATAACCGCTACTACATTAGGAGAAAAACCATATCCTGTTAAAGCTGGTACTGTATCCTTTGAAACAAAATTATTCGTTCCTTCATTATAACTACGTGATTTCATAAATAGTTGATTACCGTAGAAAGTATTAAATGAATCACGATTATAAATTCCCCACTCCGGGTAATTAAATGATTGGAATCCTACTTTCCAATTTAATTTTTTATCTGTGTGAGTCTCTAATACCGTTTTATAGTCTACTTGATCGTAAGATACACTTTCTTTCCAAGCAAAGCTACCCGTAATACTCGCATCGGCATTGGGTCCTTTATCATTTACCCCAACTTTAACACTTCCACCAAGTGTATACCCAACCTCGGAAGTAACCTTTGCTGAAGTCATTGTATTAACTGGGGCAGCTTTATGGAATTGAGCGCTATCACCACTTGTTATTTCTGCTTCAGTATGATAAGCCGATGGCCATTTTAAACCTGCGTTATAGTATCCGCCATTAATTGTATATTTAGCATCTATATTACTACCATCAGTGGTAACAATTGCAATCTTTTTATCTGCGTAAGGATCCTCAATAAAAGAAACCTTTATTGAATTTTTGATATTCTGCTTCATGTCATAAGTAGTTTTAAAACTATTATAGACTTTTCCACCATTTTGAAGATTTTCTACAGTTCCTTTAGAATCCGCAAATACAGATGTTGCTTGTAAACCAAGTGATCCAGACATAATAACGGACGCTACCGCAACACTTTTAGCTATTCCATTTGCTTTTTTCATACAGACAGCCACTCCTTCTTAAACATTTAAAAGATATAAACGTATTATTTTTAGTTTTCAATACTAAAGATAGATTCATAACGTTACAATGTAGAAATTTATTAATCTTTACGACACTAACTATCAACACTTGTTTTGCTAATTTTCATCTCTTTTTTACTGATAACTATTATCAACATTATTAAAACACAAAATAGCGATTTAAACAACAATTTTAAATATGAATTTAAAATTGTTGTTTAAAAAAATGTAAAAAAATTATAGAATTCTTCATTTCAAGAATTACTATATTTTCATTTACTTATTACAATCTATATTCAGATACATTATTCCCTTTCCATTCATAATAATCTAAAATCCCCTCATAAATGGCTTCTGCTGCAATCTGCCTTCCGTTTTCTGTAGATAACTTACTATAATCGATACCATTATCTATAAAAGCAAGTTCCGTTAACACAGCTGGCATGTCATTTTCTCTTATAACATGAAGATCTCCATGTTTAACACCTCTATCACGTGTTTGAAGTGCGTCTACTAATCGTGTTTGAATTTTTTCAGCTAAAACACGACTTTCTTCCACATGAGGATTTGTTTTTTCAGATTTAGAAGATTTATAGTAGTATGTTTCTGTCCCTTTTGCATTACCGTTAAAAGCATTTGCATGAATGCTTATAAAGATATCACCCTGATTTTGCTTAGCAAACTTAACACGTTCCTGTAAAGAGCTTTTTTGATCATGTCCAGGTCTAGTATCAGATTCACGAGTTAGTAAAACTGTAAATGGAGTATGTTTTTCAAGCAATTGTTGTAGACGTAAAGAAGTATCTAGTACAATCTTACTTTCAGGTAATCCCTTTGTGTTTTTTCCTGGATCCTCGCCGCCATGTCCTGGATCAATAATTATTGCTTTATTTTCTAAAGGATTACTTTGACTATATTGAAGCATATCTGTTTTTGCGGTTAGTTGTGCAGCTTCAGCGCGTGTTATGAATCTATTTGGTTGCCAACCATTATCTGTACCAACTGAGATTTTTAAATCAATTAAAGTATTTGCGAACTTTTCACCCCAATGTCCCTTTAAATCTTCAAATTTACTTTGTCCATTGTTAGTGCTTTTATTTTGTAGTTTATATGCATTCACTAGCATAGTAGCCATAGCAGCACGAGTAACTTTTCCAGAAGGATTAAATATTCCATTTCCTTCACCTTTAATTATTCCTGCCTTTTCAGCTGCGGCAATATAAGGAGTTCCCCAGTGGTTTTGTGAATCTTTAAAAGATGGTTTTGTATTTAAATCAATGTGTATACCAAGAGCCTTTGTCATAATGGTTGCTGCAGAAGCTCTATCTAATGTGTCATTTGAACCAAAAGTTCCATCTGGATAACCACTCAATACTTGTTTATCAACTAAATAAGTAACGGATTTGTCAGCCCATGCAGGAACATCTGGGAATTTGTGAGTATCTGCAAAAATACTAGAAGAATAAGATAGTAGACTTCCAGCAAGAATTCCTGTAGCAATTAATTTGTTTTTCAAAATTTAGCACCTCTAAAAATTTATTACAAGTTAGTAAATATATCATTTATAGTTAATCTTTAAATACTACTCCTTAGAATAAAGCATAGATTAAGTTGGCATTAACACTATATTACAAATGAATAATTTAAAATCGAACTATTATTCCGAAAAGAATCTTCAGACATACACTTATAGATTAAAACTATTTAATATATTCACCAACATTGTGTAACTAGTATAGTTACTTATATATACGAGTGTCAATTGAAATAACCTTACAGTTTTGTAAGGTAACCAACTTAATAATATATTAAGTAATTATTAAACAATGTAAATAACTATCTTTTATTTTAAGAAAAGATTGATTCCAAGCACACTTTTTCTAAATTATCATTGATGCCTCTTTCAATTCCTAATGTACATCTTAAAAAGAGCACTTTTGAAAAGTGCTCTTTTTACTTTGTACGCCACTAATTCTATTAGAAAATTTTTTACGAATTATGAACCTACAAACCTAGAATTCCTACAATCTGGCGAGCCTTAGCATTATCAATATAATAATGCATCTCTAATCCTCGTCTTTCTGCACGGAGCACGGTTCCCTTTAATTTTGATAGATGCTGTGAAACAGTGGATTGCGGGAGCCTTAATATTTCTGTCAACTGCGAAACATTACACAGTTTATGATGCATTAATTCATTTACAATTTTTAATCGAACGGGATGTGCCATTACCTTTAATACATCTACATCTTCCTCTCGGATTTTAGCTAGATCTCTATTAGATATTAATGTTGTCATTTCGCATTCCCCTTTATTATTAATTTCTATTTTCCAATTATCCTTATAAGTAGTACTTATAGATATTTACCATTTGTCCTGTTGAGAAAATATATTCTCGTTCAAATAATAAATTATGCAACATTGCATTTGATAAACATTTTCATTGTAACTATAATGATTACAGGATTACTATTAATCCAAATATTCCACGTGGAGGTTTTATTATGTTTAAAAAAATCATTGTATCTTCTATGGCGCTTACTATGTTTGGTGGGGCTGCAACTATGCTAGAAACACCTACCGCACAAGCGGCTTCTTATAACTCAACATCATCTTCTTACTTTGATGTCACTCCTGAAGAAGCGGCTACTTTTTATCAATCTCAGGACTATAAAAAATTAAAAGCCTTTATGGATGACTTTGAAGCTAGAAATCCTTATGTTCCTGGTGGAGGCTACGCTCAAGGTAGTGTTCGTATGCAAAAATTCAATGATGCTCTCAGAGATGCTAAATTAACAAATGTATACCAAGAATTTATTAGAATTTCGTACTACAATCATTATCCAGAACCAAAATAATCCAATCAAATAAAATGCTTATTACTTTAACTAAGCCTAATTTTAAATGTATAGCCTAAAACTAGAAAAACCACTTATATAAGTGGTTTTTCTAGTTTTCCATGTAACTTAACTGAATGACAAGTTACCTTTATTTTAAGATTTATCACAACCGACATCCTCTTTTTTACACAAACTAGTAAATTAGCAATGAAAATATCAACATGTATTTATAAATAGTTGAAAACCATTCTCTTCTGTTTTATAGCAAAAAACGAGCACCCTCTCGTAATTACATAAGGTGCTCATTTTTATTTTTATGTGTAATTCTCGATTCAATATAGTTTCTTTCCGGTAAATAAAGACTAAATTAACTTATAAACAAGGCGTTTTAAATTTAATTCATAGATCCTACTGCAACTTGGAATTGTCCCTTAGAACCATCATCATTTGAAACGTAAATACTATACGTTCCAATTGGTAATGGAGATAAAGCATTCCGTACATTTGTAACATTAATTTGTTGTTCTCCAGGTTTTATATAACCACCAACAATTAGCTCCATATTTGGACCTTTCACACTATATCCCATTGTATTTTGACCATTATTTTTCATAAAGAAGCTTAAATTTTCACTCCCACTATATACAAAAGAAGTTATAGCCTCTCCACTATAATCCATTGTTTGAGTTAATAATATGTCTGTAGGAATATGTTCAACAAAATGAATTGTATCATTCATTTTGTTTACTTCTTCAGCATAAGTATTATTTCCCAACACTCCAAGTGTTAATGCTGAAATTACTCCACAACTAAGCACTAGTTTATTTAACTTCATTTTAAGTTCCCCCTCGATGTTTGTAATCTATTACCATCATACATTCTTTTTCAAGTACGTTTTTATGTAATAATTCATATCTTTAAACCTATATATTTTAACTTTGTATCTTAAAATAGTTACTGAAAAACTCACATTGATAAGGCTACAGTATTATGCTTCATAAAAAAGAACATGTAAATTTCAAATTCTTTTTCTCACAAGAATTCATACAATTAAGTACCAAGACACTCAAATAAATAGTGTTTCCATTTCAGATAAAATATACTAATAAAAAATTTTGAAATTTTCACTTTGTAATTTGATATATTCCATGTTAATATAACGAAGGCTATAAAACAAAAGTCACCACATATATTACCTTCACAGAATATTCACACTTAAAAAATCATTATTTTATCAGTAACTTAATTCAGATTTCACCTATACAAAAATCAATTTCTAGTTTCATATGTATAAATATCTAAGTAGATTTTTTTATCTATTATTTTTTCTAACTTCCTTATCAATTCTAATACGAGTAATATGATAGTACTTTTTCAAGTGCCCTTCCTTTTTTAGATAGAAAGTTTACTGATACTAAACATCTAAGTTTAACTCATACATAATCCAATATACAAACTATCGGAGATGCAAAACTATGGGAATATCTACTCTTTTATTAAATACCTTTATAATAATAATTTGTATCCTTAGCTACCACGTATTTTGGCTAGAATTTAAAGAAAAAATAACATGTAATAATATATTGATTTCTATCCTTTCCTCCGTTGCTATTATTTTTTGCATGACTTTTCCTTTTCATTTACATGCTGGATTTATTTACGATTTACGTTTTATTCCTATCATATTAGTTTTTCTATACGGAAATACAAAAAACATTGTTTTTATAGGAATTTTATATCTTTCTTATCGATTTTACTTAGGCGGAAATGGCGTTCTTCCATCATTTATTATCTTTACTATTATTTCTGTTATAACAATGTTCTTTCGTTACGTATTACCTATGTATGTTAAAGAAAAAAAGCTATTATTAAGCTTACTTCTTATTTTAGTATGTACAACTTCACTTTCTATCTGCGGTTTTGTAACTCAAATAAATACAGGCGGTAAAATAGACTCTACTCTCATAGAATTTTTATTAAATTATATAATCATTAATATTTTCACAGTATTATTATCAGTTTATTTAATAGAGGGAATGATTGAGAAATATAAAATGAAAGAAAAGCTGCAACGGGCTGAAAAATTTTATATAGCTAGCGAACTAGCCGCGTCCATTGCACATGAAATCCACAATCCACTAACCACAGTACATGGATTCACTCAATTGTTAAATGAAAAACATGCCTCTAAGCTACCTCAGAATCAGTACTTAGAAATCATGTTAATTGAAATGCAACAAATACAATCTACTATTAATAACTATTTATCTTTAACAAAACCACAGAACACCCTAAAAGAGAAAATAGATATTAATCATATTTTAAATCAAGTGAAAGACACTATTTCACCACTCGCTCTATCATATAAAGTTGAAATAAAACAAAATAGTACAGATTCCTTTTATATAAATGGCGACCCCGAAAAATTCAGAATCTGTCTAAACAACATCATACAAAATGGAATTGAGGCCATGACAAATGGTGGAGTATTACAAATAAATATACAGAAAATAAAAGGTAATATTATAATCGATATTATTGATTCAGGGATTGGAATGTCCTCTCAACAAATAAAACGAATTGCTTTGCCATTCTATTCAACAACAGAAAAAGGGACTGGACTTGGTACTATGATTGCTTATAGCATTATTAAAGAATTAAACGGAGATATAGAGATAGAGAGTGAATTAGGTAAAGGGACACGCTTTTCTATTAGTATCCCCTGCTAATATGACGGAATTATTTAAATGATAAAATTTTACTACTTAACTTATTAAATAAATTTAAAAAATGCTGCTACTTGACTCATTAGTCATCTTGATTTCTTGAATGAATTAAAAGTAATAAGGACCAAAGTTTATCTGTTTTTACGGATAAACTCTAGTCCTTTAATTAAATCAAACATACTTAAATTTTATTACTTTGCTCACATCTCTATGAAATAATGATTCATAGACTGTATCTCATTTACTGATTAGATCTGCTTAACTTCAAGATCAGCTCTTAATACTTGATTTCTTAATATCATTGGATACATTCCCTACAGTTATTTTTTCATTTAAAGTATAAGCTTTTTTGATATGCATAACGATATTCCAGTATTTATTTTTGCAACTGATATCGTTACCTGCATTACTAAATATAAGCTTAAATTGATTTCCATTCATTGAAAAACAATTTCCCTTTTACTATTTTACTTCTACCGTATAATTCCCTGTTCCCCCGCCATACTGATACACATGTAAATAATATTTTCCTGGATACGTGTAGTAACTTCCTACTAACTTATTCCCCTCTTGCTGTGCATACGTAACATAATTATTTAAATCTGCTTCCGAATAAAGAACCCAGTTTACTCCTATATTATTTTCCTTCGTTACATTAATTTGCAGGTTTTTCGCCGTTTCCACATTTATTTCAAAGAAATCACTCGTATCACCATTTCCTAAACTAGCACGTAAAACTTGATTTAATTGCAGTTTATTTGCTGTTTGGAATGAATTATTTGGTTCTTTTTCTACACTATTATCCTCTTTCTTTTGAACGGTTACATTCGTTGTAACAGTATTCGTTAACCCTTTATCATCTGTTACTGTTAATTTCGCTGTATATGTTCCTTCTTTTGTATACACGTGAGTCGGATTTTGTTCATCACTTACAGTACCATCACCAAACTCCCATTTATAAGCAACAATTTTCCCATCTTCATCTTTTGATCCATCGCTTTTAAACGAAATTGCCTCATTTATATTTCCACTATAGGGACCATTTATAACCGCAACTGGCGCTTTATTCACAGCGCCTTCTTCTGTATTAATCCCATGAAATACAACGTCATATTCAAATTGTCCTGATGCATTCACACGGTAATTTACGAAATAAGCTGTTACTGTTTTATAGCCTGTCCATTCTTTTGCACTTAAACGTTTTAACGTATCATTCACATTTTGTGTAATTGTTTTCCAGTCTTCATATTCCCCTTTTGCAGTAGTACCTGTGTACGTCCCTTGCAATGTAAATGTATTAAAGAACTGTGATTTATTTTTCTTAACCGATACATTACTTAATTTTGCTTCTGCTGTAATTTCTGCCGCAATATCTGAAACTGGTTTCGGTGCGTGAGTTGCTAAATAATCATCTGATACTAATGGAACATTATATTTCTCACGGTTATCGACTAACATTTGCATATAGTCTTGATACTCTTTATTTAAATTCGCATCTTTACTTAAAGCAGAGCGGTATGCATCATATGCTGTTACATCATTTTTTCTAATAAGATCATGAATTTTGTCAAACATATCATATCTCTTATTGTACATGTACGATTGTAAAGCGAAGGAATAATTATAGAAATCCCACGTTCCATACTTTGCATTTAACGTCCGCTCTGCCGTATAACGTTCCGCTGGATTTGAAGATAATCCGCCAATAATGCTCTTTCTCGGTACAACATTATCCGTTCTCGTTGCACCTGCAAAAAACTCAGCATTTCCTTCTTCAAACCAAGATAATCTCTCATTCTCATAAATCTTACCTTGGCCCCAAAGTCCTGGCACTTCATATCTTCCTTGTAAATAATGCGTAAACTCATGTCGGAACAATTCTTCTAAACTATAAATACTTTCTTCTTGTGTACGTTCATAAGTAAAGAACGTGCCTGTTCCTTCTATATAAAGACCACCGTTATTCGTTTCATATCCGTACAATTGACGATTAAATTGATATTCAGCTGGACTATTATAAATAACCATTGTTAATACATCATCAGGATTTCCTTTTTCTAATGGCTGGTCACTTTCAGCCGTACGATGGAATTGCGCCTTTACTTCTTTTGCCGCCCAATAAAGACGTTTTACTTTTTCTTCTGTCACTTTATCTCCAGCTTTTAAAACAATTGCCCCATCATCAAACGTATACGTTTTCGGCAAATACTTTTTCTTCCCATCTTCTCGTATTTGATCTAAATTAACAACGTTACCATTTGCATCTTTCCCGCCATAATTCGTCGTAATTTGCTCAGCCGCTACGAAATATTGCTCTCCTAAGTACGGATATATTTTCATTGCGTCTGTTACTACTTGTAACCCTTTCGTTCCTATAGTGTGGAACGTACCAAGTCTACCTGTATAATAAATCCCATTATTAATAAGCCATCCGTTTTTCTCTGTAATCGTTCCCATTAATGCAAAACGACTTAGCTCATTAATATAGCTATCTATTTTCTGATACCATACTGAATCTTTTGGCGCTTTTCTCGTATCGTACAAATACGATTGAATGTCGTAATCGACGCCTTGCATAATATCGTAAATCGCATTTCCAGCTGATAAATTATCTACTAATATAGAAAAATTATCATTATATTGTTTAAAAATCTTTGAAGCTGATGTTATCGTTTCCACATCACTCGAAGCATTTCCTATTAATTTCCCGTATGATGATACAACTCTATTTTGTTCTAATGTACCGAGTTTAAAATTCGGATTGCTTGTGATCATTTTCAATGCAGGTAAGCATTTATCATGATAGCTCCGCTCATTTAGTTTACTTAATTCTGTATTATAAAACCCTAAATAAAAACCAGATCGTAACACCTCTACTAAAGTCTCAATCCCTTTTGAATCATCTTTCGTATAGGCTTGTCCTTGCTGCTTCAATTTATCAATAATTGCCTGCATCCTACTATCATTTTGATAGAATGCAAGACTATCCTTGTTAAACTGAAATAGCCCAGTAATTTGCTCCCAATCGATTGTTACAAGTAAATCTACTAACTGCTGATTGCTCAATTGATTTAATTCAGCAATTGTATAAGTTTTCGCTGCAGCTAATTGCTTACTTTCCTTTTTCACTTCAGGCGGTCTTTGTGATAAATCAGCAAGTTGTAGCCTTTTCTCAAAAGACTTATTTTCCAGCACTTTTGATGAATGAGCTAATTCTTGCACTGGTGGTTGTACGCCAACTGGCTCCATTTTGAGCACATTTCGATAAGAAACTTGCTCTCCCTTTGTACTTTCTGCCAATGTACTCCCTTGAAAACTTCCTAACATTAAACTAGCAAAACTTACCCCTAATAACACTTTTTTCGAATAACCTTTCATGCTCTCCCCTACCTTACATTTTTTAGTGTCCCGCACCATTATTTTACTATTTTTACTTTTTATACTGTATTGAGAAAAAAATAAGGTAACGTTCACACATGTATCCATGTCGTGCAAAATTAACACTTGACTTTACGTGCGTTTTATATCAAAAAAGGATAGATCATAGCGAAATTCCCGCTACATCTATCCTCGTTTTTAACACTATGATTTTAACTTTATGAATGTAACTTCCGGTAATGTTTGCATATGCTGAATAAACTCATTCTTTTCTTCTGACGATATATTTTTCAGTTTCATCCCTACCTTAAAAACAGTTTCTATACTTTGCTGTGAAGCTTCCACTTCATATGAAAGTATTGGAATGCCTTTCACTTGTAGTGTTTCTAATATTTGTTGTACTGCTTCCTGTTTATTTATACACATTTGCACCGTTATATTTTGTGGAAATAAAAATTGCACCTTAAAAATACGACTTACAATTTCTAAACCAATTAAAACGAGAATCGTCGCTCCAATGCCTACTACATACATTCCCGCTCCAATTGCTAATCCTATTCCTGCAGTAGCCCATAAACCAGCCGCGGTCGTTAATCCTTTCACCGCCTGCTTTTGAATAATAATTGTACCTGCACCTAAAAAACCAACTCCACTAACGACTTGTGCTGCAATACGGCTTGGGTCTAGAGACATATGCTCTTCAAACACAATATCTGAAAAGGCATATTTCGAAACAACCATTATTAACGCACTTCCTACCGCTACGAGGAAATGAGTCTTTAATCCAGCTTCTTTCGATCGAATTTCTCTTTCAATACCAATCATTGCTCCTAACAAGCCAGCAACACCGATTCGTATAATAAAATCAAAATCTACACTCACGGGCTCTTCCTCCTTTCATTCATTATAGATAGATAAAACAAAAATTATCACAAACATCTATTTATCAATATGAAGGAATACCACTAAAATACACTTAATACTCCGACCGTTTTATGTTAATATTTTAAATATTAACATAAAATAAATAACTTCTAATTTTAAACCTCCACTAATTTTCTAAAAAACAAGGGTGGATTACATGAAATTAGGTTGAGAAAGTTAAGAAAACGCTTTCATTTTGTATCATAATTATTTATAAAAACTACATAAATAAAGGAGCTTACTAACAATGAACGTCTCATTACTTACACCTACTACTGATTTACAAGAAGAATACTTAGATTTCTATAACGAATGGAAAGATAGCGGTGAAACAATGATCCCGTGGATCATTTCAAAAGACCCTTCTAACTTCCCCGCTCTGATTCAAGAATTACTCGATTCACATAACGGAGTAAACCTTCCTGAATCCTGGGTACCAGACTCCACATATTGGCTCGTTACAGATAATAATAGAATTGTGGGGGCTGTTAATATACGCCATAGTTTAACCGAACATTTATTTAACGCTGGCGGTCATATCGGTTATGGCATTCGTCCTTCTGAAAGAAGAAAAGGTTATGCTACGAGGTTATTAGAATTATCCCTAGAAAAAACGAAGGAATTAAACATCACGAGAGCACTTGTCGTTTGCGATGAAGTAAATACTGCTTCAGAAAAAACAATTTTACATAACGGCGGGCTTCGTGATGATGATTTCACTGAGGAAGATGGAAATGTAGTAAGAAGATTTTGGATTGAGCTATGAAGAAGTCCTCCAATGAAAATAATCTTGTTATAGAGAAGTATAGTAGAAGTAATGAGCTTCAAGTAAAACAACTTATTGATTTATATAATGAAGAATCGTATCTATTTCACTTATTACGAGATAATAAAACAAAATGCGCGTATGTTGCCTACTATAAAAAAGATGCAGTAGGCATCTTTTTTACCTGGGGCAGTAACTTCCATCCATACTGCACATACTTTCGAATATATACGAATCCTTTCTATTCAGGGCTACGCATTGAACAATTTTTATTAAACGAGATTCCAAAACGAGAAAATTTCATACTACCATTACAAACCTCTATATGGGAAACGTCAGCTCATTTAAAAGATTATTATGAGCAAAATAATTTTATGGAAATCCGAAGAACATATATGCCGATATTAGACGTACAAAAAATCATACCTATCGGGACAACGCTTCATTCAAATTATCATGTACAAACCTTATCCACCATCTTGTCCAATAATAACTTCTTTGAAAAACTAGCTCACTTAGTAAAAACGAATTACGAGTATACTCACTTAGCAAATCTGGTTGCCTAACTCTCTCTCGAAACTTGGCAAGAGATGATTTTAGCTGATGATGTACTACTAGATGGAAGCTTTCTCATTATAGATGAAGCGCATCAAATTATGGCATACTCTTTCCTCCATACATCGGAAAGGGATACTGCGTTAGAACTAGGATGGTGCGGAACTCACACTATAGAAGATTTACCCTTACTGAAACTGCTCTTTTTCAAACAAGCTATGTATGCAAATAAACACGGCTATTCTTTTATTCAAGGTGAATTTGATTCAACGAGTATATATGCAATGGAAATATTAAAATCCTTTCCTTTTAACCCTTGTGCTACTTGGATTACGTATCAAAAAGAAGTCGGAAAGTGATTATACACCTTCCGACTTCTTTTATGCTGTTTCTATTTCAAACTGCACTGTAATACCACTTGGATCTACCACCACAAACCCATTTGTAGTTTCATTTATTTCATGTTGTTTTTCTATTAATCTTTCTTTCACTTCATCTAACGCTTCTTTATGCGGTAGTACAATCGCATATACCTTTAGTCCAGTTGCATGTACTGGTGGATGTGGATTGTTTACTCCGTTCCAAGTATTTGCACCAATATGGTGATGATATTCCCCTGCTGAAATAAATAAGCAATCCTCTTCACGCTGTTGTACTTCAAAACCTATTGTTTCGACATAAAATTCATGTGATTTCTCTACATCAGCTATTCGTAAATGTACGTGCCCGACAACAGTGTTAGCAGGTAATCCATCAACCTCATAATCAACGAGTGTTGCTAGTTCTTTTAAATTAAGTGGTGTACTTCCTCCTGGCCCTTCTCCCCATTGATCACGCGGACGATCCGCATAAATTTCAATACCATTTCCCTCTAAGTCTTGTAAATAAAACGCTTCGCTATACGTATGATCACTTGCACTATTAAACCTTGAAATTGGTAAAATTTCATTTGAATATGTATAACGCCCCTCTTGCTCAACCGGACTATCAATTACATTCTTATTGCGAATCACCCCAAATAATGCCGAAGCAAACGCCTCACGAGTCGGAACTAAAAAGGCTATATGATATATACCAGTCGTACGCGGCTCTTGCAGTACCCCGTCCTCTAACTTTTCAAGAACAAGTAACACGTTCTTTCCACCTTTTCCAGATAAATATGCTTTATTCTCCTCTTGCTTAATTACTTCTAAGCCTACAACATTCTCGTAAAAGGCAATTTGACGTTCTAAATCTATCACTTTAAATTCAACATGACCAATACGTGTTTTCGGATGAATTTTTACCATGAATAACTCCATCTCCTTATCCCAATATTTTCCATTACATATAACCGTTACTATGAAGGATACAACTAAAATCATCCTATGTAAATAAGAAAAGTCAGAATTTATCCACTTTTTAATTTTCATAATAAAAAAGCCACCTCTTCTAACTTTCAGAAAAGGTGACTTTATAACTCTTATCTCATTTTATGTACTTCAGCAACTAACTTTCCACCTTGAATACCCATGTAAAGTTTCACAGGTGCATCATTTGTGTTTTCAAATACTAAATCTAAGTATGGATACGCAATTGTAGCATCTCTTCCTTGTGGAACATAGCCTACTGTTTTAGAATGTGTCGTTCTCTCTACCATTTTCAAACCAGCTTGATCTGCTGCATTGTATAAAGTTGATGATGTTTGACAAACACCACCGCCGTATCCATCTACTAATTTACCATCTACAATTTCTTTTCCTAATTGATATCCTTTATCTGGCGTTGTATCACCAATTAATGCATTGAAAGAGAAACGATCTCCTTTTGCTAATACAACTCCATTTATGCTCGCTGCCGACAAACGGATATTCTCAATACGGCCACCTGCTGAGCCTCCTAAATTCGTTTCATATCTACCAATTACCGTACCGCTTCCTTGCGCGTCACTTAATGTCGCGGTAGGTTTTTTCTCAACAATAGGTAACTGATATGAAGAATCCCACATACCAACGTTTAATAATTTATCTACTAATTCTTTTTCCATTAATTCATAAGAAGGTTTTCCTTCTTGCCAACTTCCATCAGATGCTAAACGCGAAGGAACCATCTTTTTATCGACGCTTTTCCCAACCTCGCTAGCAACCTTCGTTACCGATTTTTTAAATTTTGCTTCGTCTTCAAAATAACCTAGACTCGATAAATCTAGCTTTTTCACTTCCATACCAGTTCGACTATCAACTAAACTAATAGAATCCTGTACTTCTGCTTTAGCCTCTACCGTGTGGCCACCAATATCACTTACTAATGCAACATCACTTACTTTTGTACCACAACCACTCACTACAGCTACACATAACACCCCAACTAATATACCCTTTACTTTACGGAACAATATACTCTCCCCTTTTTCCCAACATTACTTTTATGTATTATTTCATTTTCATGTATGTTTTGTTACAATCATTTTACAATATATTTATAAATTGTTACAAGTTATTTTTTACTCTATATAAATTACTCTTTTCTTTTCCAAATGTCTATACATATTTACATAAAAGTTTGAGTTTGATAGAATTGTAACCTTTATGTAACCCCATTCTTTTATCCAGTATATACCATAAAACAAAAGAAATACAAATGTAAAAACTCCATATTCTTATTTATAAAGAAACTTCTCTTGAACATAAATAGGTATTTGCCGTGCCACCGCTCCGCTTTTGCACATACATTATGGTGAAATTAACCTATTTTAAAGAAATGGAGGATTTTTTTATGTACCCCTACAATCCATACGATCCATATAACCAAAATGGTTATCAGCCTCAATATGATTTACAAGCACAATACCAACAATATATAGATCCAGCAGAACAAGTTAATCCATATGATCAAAATCGACAATTCCAACTTCCAATCTCTTTTCCTGGTACTGGAAACCGTCAACTAGAAAGACGAGTAAATGAGCTTGAGCAAAGAGTACGTCAATTAGAAAACACAGTTGAGCGTCATACACGTAGATTAAACCGCTTAAACCAACGTTTACGTACAATAGAAAACAGACTAAACATTCCATTTTCAGCATTAGAAGACGGATTTTAATTTCGAAAATAAAAAATATATGAAGGAAGGGACTCCCCCTTCCTTATATAAATTGACGAAAGTTTTTTCCATCTCTATACTGATAAGAGTTAATGAAATGAAACAAGGTGATAAATATGGATTTTGAAATAAATTATCTATCCTTTTATGTTGTACAAGTAGAAGGAAAAGGTGAAGCTGTTGATAAGCGCTACAAACATTTTCAAACATTAGACGCTGAAGAGTATGGAGATAGCTCCTTAAAAGAATTTTTGAATGGAGAATTATTAAAAATTTCAAAGCGAAAAGTAGAACGTCATGCGAAAACAGAACAAGCTCCGACAAAGATCGGTCGCTTTATTGTAGAAGAAGGGCACGAACTTGATTCAAACCCTCATTACAACCTATTTAATCGCATTCGCTTTGCGGAAACAAAGGAAAACTTCAAAGATATGAGCGAACCTCTAGTTTATACATATCTTGACACAAGTGCTGTACGCGGTGGTGTATTTTTAATTGCGCAAGCAAAACTACGCAAATACTTTGATGATCCATTCGTTTTCGTTATGAAATGTGACTTCGAGCCGAAAGTCGCTTCTATTTCCGATGAATCCACACTGATTCGTAACGTTGAAATGGCTATCACAACAAAAAACATGAAATCTATCCAATATCCGTACATGCCTGAAGAAGGTATGGTCGAAGTGGGCGAGCTAAAAATTCACCAAGCATCACACGCCCGTTACTTTGAAGACTTCTTAAAATTCGTCGAATATGAACGCTCTATGCCTGAAATTATGAAAACACAAGTAATGGACATGGTATACGACCAAATTGAAGATGTATTTGAAGAAGGTACGGAAGAACGCGAACAATTCGACCAAGCGATGGAAGTATGGGCTGCCAGTCCGAAACGCGAAATTATGGAACAATTTTCAACCGAAGAAGTAATGGAAGCAACTGCCCAAATCGTCGAGCATGCTCCTGAAGTAGAATTAAAGCTAAAAGCAGATCATATCTCTGTGAAGGCCCTGCTTGCTGATTTCGGGGATCAAATACATATCGCAAAGGTAAATGACCGATATATATTAATGATTGAGGCTGATACACTTACGTTTGAAAAAGGATTCTCTCCGATTGAGTTTCTGAAGCCGGATGAATTGCAAGACGTAATGGAGCGGATTGAGAATAAGCAGCAGTATTCTTATGATCGGAACGGGATTGAATAAATCTTTCCATATAACTTTTTTACTGAGCGCTTTTAATAAGCGCTCTTTTATTTGGGACAGAATTGACAATTATATTAAAAACCGATTCTACTAAGAATCGGTTTTTTTACTTTATAACAAAATATGCTTATGTTTAAAAATAATTTTTAATCCAAGATCACATTTGTTGCAGAATCAAGCGTATTTCCATTAGAGATCTTTGCTTCAATATTTCTAGTTGACCAAGTCCTTCTAAAGTTTTTGGTACGCTTCCTTTTAGTCACTATGTATATTCTTAAAATGAAACTTTTACTTTATTACCTCAAATTTATTGTACTCATAAAAAGATAGTTGAAAACGATATTCCGGATGCTCTCTCACCCAATCGTAGGCTTCTTCTAAAATTTCCATTTTGTTTTGTAGGTCATTAAGTTCACTACATTCATTCCTTTTCTGTTTGCACAGAGGGCAAAATCCACCTACTATCTCGGCATTCATCGTACGAATCGTTTTACTTTCTAAATCAACTACTAGACGAAGAATAAAAGAATGCTCCGCTTTTGTAGTCACCATCATTTCAGCAGTCCCGTCCTCATTCCAAAAGACTCCGTTTAATTCCATCTGTACGGTGACATCTTTAATATCCAAGTCTATCACTATCATACCTCCCTTGTATAAAACTCTTATCTTACTCTTTTATTTTAATCTTTAATACACCACGATTTAAAGATAAATTGAGCTTTTATTAATAGATTTTAAAATTCTTGCCACATCTTAATTTTCAAAGCAATTACAATGGCCCCATTCGAACAAATCAATTCCTATTTAATATGGATACTTTATTCACCCATCAATACAATGACGTTAAATTTATGTAGATAGAAGTAGAGGAGAATATCATTTAACCTCTGTATTCTCCTCCATCTCAGCCAAATACCTAATCTGTCTTTCCGCTTTTCTAACCGCAGTACGAAAATGCTTTTTCAGAAGTTCTACTGTAGATTCACTTATATAATATCTTTCCGTTATACTTTCCCACGTATCACTACTTTCAAATGTACTCCAAACGAAAGGACGCTCTGTATTTTTTCTCATTTCTTTAAATACCCATTTTCGCATCTTTTTTTTCGCTTTTTCTGTTAGTTTGCCGTTTTCTACAAGTTCAAGCTCACCATGTCTTTTATATCTTTTAGTAATATCTCTCTCGCTATATGCTTTAAGAAGTATGTTCGCTGTATTCTCAGCATCCGCTAAAGCTCGGTGCTGCTTCCCTTCCCACGTTAAACCAAGCTGTTCTACCGCAAATTGTAAACTTGGCGTATGTTCAAACAATTCTTCATACGCTTGAAAAACAAATTTTTGTAAATCCATTCTTCTTTCTTTGTCCATACATGGGCAATCTACACCATGTAACGTACAATCATGAGATAGAAATCGATAATCTTCTTTTCCCCATGTAACAAATATAGAATCTTCCCCGATAAACTGAATAAATTCCTCAATAATTTGCGGGAATTTCTCTACACCAATTAAATCTTTCTTTGTAATTCCCGTTAATTTTGTCGTATGACGAGTAAGTCGTGCACCCGGTTTTACTAACTCCGAAAATTCTCCAATTACCTTCATTGTACTTGCTTCTATTTTTATAGCTCCGATATCAACTATCTCTGACGGATCTTCTGATTTATACGGCCTGAAATTTCTCTCTATATCAAACACAATAAAATGTGTAGCGTTTTCCAATTTATTTACCTCTTTCTAAATTCCTTTTCACACACATACTTTATTTTCAGTATTTATTTAATCATACACTTTATGCATGTAATACTTCGTCTAAAAAACGAAAATTCAATTTCATTATTATATGTACATAGGAGGTTATTCAATAAAAATGCAAAAAAAAGAAGGGCAAGCCCTTCTTTTTTCCACAATTACTTCTTGTTAACGTTTGTAGCTTGAGGTCCACGGTTACCTTGTTCTACTTCGAAAGTAACTTCTTGACCTTCTTCTAAAGTTTTGAAACCTTCGCCTTGGATAGCTGAGAAATGAACGAATACGTCTTCTCCGCCTTCAACTTCGATGAATCCGAAACCTTTTTCTGAGTTAAACCATTTTACTTTACCGTTTTGCATTTAAAAAATCCTCCTACAATGTACCTATATGTACATATTCATTTTCAACCACTTTACAAAAATAAGTCAGACATTAAAAAAACTGCAACTCTGAGGAGATTTAACATTGCTATCCTCCTCGGAAGTTACAGCTCATTTAAATCTCTATATTATTAAAAGTAAAATGGTTTAAATACAATATATCATATCAATATAATAAAAGCAAAGTTTTTTTTGCTATACAACTTTTTTCTTCCACTGCATCGCTTTTGATTCACCTGATCCAGCTACAACATAGCCTTCTTTTTCGTTAACGATGCGCCAGCCATGCCCTTTAACTGAGTCGCATACTGTAACAATTCCTTCTTCTAAAAGTACACGACAAACAGTACTAATCCCCGCCTTATTTTGCGTTGACGTTGTATATAGCACATGTTGATCTACACTTAAGTCTAAATAGCTACTTGCTTTCTGCTCGCTTTGACATGTGTGCCAATATGTTTTTTCATTCTCAATACTTTCATCTATTTTACAAAAAGAGATATTCCCGCTAATCCCCTTGCATGATCCACTGGCTGCTACTAAATAAGAGTTGTGTAAAGTCAACGCTGAGATCATCTGATTCATTACGATTTTAATCCTCTTTAATTTACGTGTCTCCAAATTAAAGAGCCAAACACCACCATATTTAGCATGTATTTTCGTACCGATAAATAAGTAATGTTTATATAAAAACAACGATCGAATAGATGGTGCCCCGCCACCATATTCAAGAAATGGATGAATAGTTTCCCATGTCGAACCAAAATCATTAGAATGATACAACGTTTTATCTCCATGAGCAATGACAGTTCCTAGTACATTACTACATACATTCCAACTCGTTGCTTTTGTTGGAAAACGTTGAACCGTCCACTTCTCTCCACCATTCATACTACGAATAAAAATTCCTTCGTCACCTACACCATACACTACATTATCTTCGCTATGTAAATCCCTAATTCGTTTTTGAAAACCATTTAAAATTTGTTTCCATTCTCCGTCTTGTTCAATAAATAAACCATTATATGTAGTAGCTAACATAAGCTTTCCATCTCTTAACTTTGTAATAGCGGTCGCACTTAACATTGTCTCCACGTTGACACTCCCATTCTTAGAACTTCTCAGCAAATGCAATTGCAAAATTACTGCATTTTTCAACATCCTCTTCGTCTTCTGGAGCTAGTTCGATTTTCAATCCTTCTTGTACAAGCTCTGCACCGCGTTCTACAAGGCGTTCTTCAAATATCGTTACCGCTTCACAAAACAGTTCATACGCCGTATCACCTGACCCGAATACCGCTACTTTTTTCCCTGATAAATCTATATTTTCTAAGTCATCATGAAAATCTTCCGCTTCAAATGGTAATTCACCATCGCCCCACGTATAAGATCCTAAAATGATTCCATCATAAGCTAATAATTCTTCAGCATCCATGCCTTCCATTTCTTGCAGTACTACTTCATGATCAAAGGCATCTAAACTAACTTTAATTAAATCAGCAATACTCTCTGTATTTCCTGACATACTTGCATAAGCTATTAAAATTTTCGCCACTTCGGCATCCCCCTCTTACAATAAATGATTCTCATTCTCATTATATTAATAATGATAATCAATTTCAATTATATTTTTTATTATTTCTGTTTACATCACAAAAAAGCACAGATGACTATACAATCATCTGTGCTTTTTTATTACTTTTTAAAAATACCAAATGGCTTTCCAACTGGTAAAACAACTTTCCCGAAGTGTGTATTTAACACTGCTGCTGCTGAACCATAGAAAGATAATAATGAAATAAGAAGTTCAGAATATGCTGCTAAATTATGCATTGCGTGCGGCATAACACCTAAAGTACTTAATGAAAGACCGATAAATAAGAAATCAATAAGGACGAAAATCATAAATAATACTTTATGTGTTTCCATTGCACCAATTGTCATGAAGATTGTGAAAATCAAATATCCGATAAAGGCTACACCAAGCTGTTTTGAATCTGCAGCTTGTGCTAATTTTTCGCCAAATACTCCAAGTTGAATTAACCAAGTCATTCCAACGCCTAACCAAAATAGGCCGTACGCACCGAATGCTGTTGTACCAAATGTATTGTTATGCTTTGCATCGTGAATGCATGCAAAGATTTGTGCAAATCCTCCTAAAAAGATTGCCCATGGTAATACAAGAGAAACGCCATCTGTTAAGCCTAGCTTTTGAGATGATGCTACAAGTGTTACCATCGCTAATCCAAATAGACCAATTCCAGATGGATCTGCTGTTGTCATTTTCACATGATGTGTAGTAGTTTGATTGCTCATATAAACCTCCTGATTATAAACATACTCGAATACAATACTTAAATCAGAAGACTATGTCAATGGTTTTTTTTGTATGTTGTCAGACCTTATATTTTATAATGTTCTAATATACTTCCGACCACTTCATACGGTTTTATATTCACTTTTTCCAACTCGCGTATCGGCAACCACAACGGAATATAACTCCCTCTCTCTTTCAGCTCGAATTCTTTAGCTTTCCCACTTCCGAAAATCCCATCTATACTATGAGCATTAAAATAATACTCCGTTCCTTTATACTCCACCTTCGTAATAAGATGCCCTACTTTTATATGTATCCCTAATTCTTCATAAGCTTCTCGCTTCGTTGCCTCTTCAGGTGTTTCTCCTTCTTCAATTCCTCCGCCTGGAAAAACATAATATGTTTCCCCTTCTCTAATACGTTTTATAAGAGCAATTTTCCCTTCCTGCACAATAATAGCTACGCCGCGATTTCTTATCATTTTATTACCTCAATACGAATCGCAACTGTTCCCCACTTTTTTTCTTGTTCTTTCGTATATATGTTGTATGTACTTTCTAACATTTCCTCTAAACTATCATTTTCACAATCCAATAATTTTTTATCAATTTGTTCGTACATTGCTTTAAAGCATTCATATCGTTTTATTTCTCCTACTTTTACAGTCATCGTTGCTGCTGTCGTAAGGTTTGTAAATACAATATTATCGCCTTGTTTTATAAGTTGACGTTTTGTATCAAATAAACGTACTTCATATACTTTTTTTCCTGATTGAATTGACTGAAAAGGTTTATTATATAACCCCATTTCATATATCATTCATTCCACTCCTTTTTTATTCGTTGTGCCTACTAATTATATTTGTTCATTACCAATTCATACAACACAGTTCAACTTATTCCAAGTTGCATATAATGTTCCATTACTTGCTTTAGAGAGGATGCAAAATTTGTTATGTTATATTTAAATCAAAAACCTGAATATAATAAATATGATATTGGTGATTATACTTATAGTAAAGTAGGGCCAACCATTTTTTCTTGGAACGATGAAACGAAATTAAAAATAGGTAAGTTTTGTTCATTAGGAGAAGAAGTCGTTTTTATACTTGGCGGTGAGCATCGTGCAGACTGGATAACGACTTACCCATTTAATGCACTTTTTGATGAAGGAGCGCATATTACTGGTCACCCTTCTTCAAAAGGTGATATCGTAGTCGGCAATGATGTATGGATTGGGTATCAATCCTGCATTTTATCTGGTGTTACAATTGGTAACGGGGCCATTATCGGTGCAAAGAGTGTTGTTACAAAAGACGTACCTCCATATGCAATTGTAGCTGGTAATCCTGCAAAATTTATTCGATATCGTTTTCCGCAAGAAATGATTGACAAACTAGAGAATCTCGCATGGTGGGACTGGGACATTTCTGTTATAAAAGGAGCTATTCCACTTCTACTATCAAACAAAATCAACGAGTTTTTTATCTCGTCCGAAAATGAATCTATATGATTAATACAAAAAGAGCATCCTATTCTTTCAGGATGCTCTTTTTCTTTTTATTTTTTATGTCCGTGCAACTGAATACACGGAGAACATTGAAATGGAATTTTATCTAAACAATTAAAGTTTGTTTCGCAAATTTGTTCAATCGTTGGAATAAACGGAATGACAACCATATTACTTTCTACTATTTGTGTAACAGGTGGTAACACTATGCCCACTTGATGTTCGAAGCGAATACTCGCTTGATTAATATAATTCCCTGAACCATTTGGCGCGTTCTGAACTACTACTTGGAACGAAACTGTTCGCGCTTCACCTGGATTTAAATTCCCTACAAGAAATCCTGATACCGAGCTTATATTTGGCACTGGTATATTACCAACCGTTACACTTCCAAGGACAAATCGAACACTACTATCTAACATATCTTGAAAACGGATATTTTGCATTACAGTATCACCCGTATTTGTAATAACTGTTGTAAACGTAATGACATCTCCAATCGTTGCTGTTTGATGATCTGCCGTTTTTACAACTGTCGTTGAGACATTTTGAGGAATAAACGGAATAACAACTGTATTGCTATCACCTTCAACTACTACTGGCGGCTCATTCGGATTTACAATTGCGAGCCCATTTGCTATAGCAGTATTTGTGACTAAGTTATTTATTTGCCCTCCTATTATTACAACTTGGAAATTAATAATTGCCGCATCATTTGGCTGAAAATCACCTAACGGAATACCGGTATTCGGATTAGCAAATGGAAGAGGTACATCGTTTACCGTTACCGTGCCATTTATAAATAACGTATTCGGATCAACGATATCTGTTAACACGATGTTGGTCACAGGAACTGTACTATCATTTATAACGGCAATTCCGTAAGTGACAACATCCCCTACCATTGCTACTTCAAAGTTTGCCCCTTTTGCAACAAATAAGATTGCAGTATTTACCGTTACAATAACTGTATTGCTCGTATCCATCACTGTAACTGGCGGTTCCCCTGGTACTAAAATATATTCTGCTAACGCCCCAGCAACGTTCACTACTGTACCACCATCTGGAAAGCTCGTAATCGTAGCTTCATATGTTACAATCGCCGTCTCACCGACTGGAATGTCTACAATCGTAAATCCAACCTGCGGATTTACTCCCGGACGAGCTACTCCATTTACAGTTACACTATTTGGTACAAAAACAGCTTCCGGAGATAGGACATCGATAAATTGAACATTCATCGCATCAGCAGTACCAGTATTTAATATTCGAACCGTATACGTTACCGTTTCTCCTACTCCAACAATTGAATGATCTACTTCTTTTTGCATATCTAAACTGCCTCTATTTACTGGTGTGACTGTCGTATTACTTGAATTCGTAATTGTAAACGGAGGTTCTCCTGGAATTAATTCGAAATCACCCGTTACTCTCGCTGTATTCATAATGCTACTAGAAGGCGGAACTGCGATTACATTTACTGCAAAGGTAATTAATACACTATCCCCTACTGCAAGATCAGGTAATGAAAAGCCTACAAATGGATCTAAACCTACTTGTGGAATCCCATTTATTTGTACACTTCCGGGAACGAATTCTAAACTAGGTGATGGAACATCAATAAACTGAACATTTGTCGCTGTTACCGTTCCTGTATTTGTAACTTGCACACTATACGTTAACGTATCTCCTAAACGTGTTGCTTCTTTATTTACAGATTTTATAACGCTGAATCGTCCTCTATTTATCCTTGTTATTGTCGTATTACTCGGCTCTGTTACTACAACCGGTGGCTCTCCTGGTACTAAAGTAAAGCTTCCTGTTATATTTGCAACGTTCGTAATTGTTCCTGATGCCGGGATGTTTGTAACTGTCGCTTGAAACGTCACTACAACCGTTTCACCAACTGGTATATCTCCAACTCCAAAGCCAGTAATCGGATTTAAGTTTGGTTGCAGGGCTCCATTTATCGTTACACTATTTGGTACAAATGACGCTCCTGCTGAAATAGTATCAATAAACTGAACATCATTAGCTGTTACTGTTCCTGTATTCGTTATTTGAACCGTATATGTTAATACATCTCCAACTAGGGTAGCAGCCCTATTTACCTGTTTTATAACATTAAATTGTCCTCTATTTACAGTTGTAAGTGTTGTATTGCTCGGTTGATTTACTATCACCGGTGGTTCTCCTGGTACTAATACAAAGCTTCCAGTTACATTTGCTGTATTAACAATTGTTCCATTTGATGGAACACTAACCACTGTTACTTGGAATGTTACTTCTACACTTTCACCTGGATTTATATCTGGAAGCGGGAATCCATTATTAGGATTGAATCCAGGTTGTAACACACCTTCTATCGTTACACTGTTCGGCACGAATGCTATAGAGGACGGTAATACATCACTATATTGAATATTCGTCGCTACCACTGTCCCTGTATTTTGAACTACTGTTGTATATGTGATTGTATCGCCTACTGCAACAACCGGCTGACTTACTGATTTTAATACATTCAAACCAGATTCATTTATTTCTGTTAATGTCGTGTTACTTGTCGTCGTCTCCGTAATAGGCGGCTCTGTTTCACTTACAGCAAATGTTGCTGTAACGTCTACAAAGTTAACAATCGTTCCACCTTCTGGTATGCTAGTTACCATCTCTTGATAGGTGACACGTACAAAATTATCTACAGGTATATTTGGAACTGTAAAACCAATGAAAGGATCTAATCCTGGTGTCGGTACCCCATTTATACTCACACTTCCTGGTACAAATGCTACTCCCGCGGAAGTCGTATCAATAAATTGAACATTCGTCGCTGGCACTGTTCCGAAATTAAAGATGAATACATCATACGTTAATATTTCTCCTACAGTCGCTACTTCTTTATCTACTAGTTTCAATGGAAAAACAAACGCTATATTAATCGTCGTAACGACTAAATTCGTTAATATCGTTGCCGTAATCGGTGGTTCTTGCGGATTTGGTTGTGAAGTAAATGTAACGTCTGCATCATTTAAGATGACTTCATTATCTGGAATTTCTGTAATCGTCACTTGGAACGTTACCTCAATACTTCCACCATTAATTAATAATGGCGTAACTGTAAATCCTATTTCTGGATTTAAACCAAGTTGCTGCACCCCACCTATTGTTACACTATCTTCTACAAATGTCGTTCCTTCTGGTATGACATCTTGGAAGAACACATCTGTAACTGGTATAATTCCTACGTTTGAAATGAGCACGGTATACGTTAATACATCCCCAACCGCTCCGGTTGCAACGTCAACTGTTTTTGTTGCGGTTACTTCACCGGGAGGAGGTAACGGTATTGTAACTACCGTTGTATTACTTGAGTTCGTTGTTGTTACAGGTGGTTGTAAAGGATTTAATAAGAAAGTGGCTGTAGCAGATGCTGTATTTAATACTGCTCCACGTGTAGACGGTGCAATTACCGTAACTTGGAACGTTACTGTCAAGGATGTTCCAGCTGCAATATTAGGAAGCGGGAAACCGACATTCGGGTCAAATCCAGGTTGTGACGTTCCATTTATCGTTACACTATTTGCTACAAATGTTGTTTCTGGGGCAATTGGATCAATGAAAGAGACATTTGTTGCTGTTACTGTTCCATTATTTCGAATAACAACAGAATACGTGTAAGTTTCTCCAAGTGCTGCTTGTTGTACAGATGAAGATTTTTGTATATTTAACTGTGCTGTGTTTACTTGCGTCACTACAAAATTACTGTTTGTAACAGTCGTTATTGGAGGATTTGCTGGATTTATAAGAAAACTTGCAGTAATGTTCGATTGGTTTCTTATATTTCCACCGCTCGGAATACTCGTCACTGTAACTTGAAACGTAACCGTGGCCGTTTGCCCGATCGGAATATTTGGTAACGGGAATCCTACCATAGGATCCGCGCCTTGCTGAACGACTCCGTTTATCGTCACACTATTTGCTACAAACGCAGTACCAGACGGAATTGGATCTTGGAAAATAATATTCGTTGCAGGAACAGTTCCTGTATTTTGAATAAGAATCGTATACGTTAACGTATCTCCTACACCTGCTTGCAGTGTATTTACACTCTTCATTACATTCAGTGATCCTACATTCACTCGCGTCACAACAATATTACTAATCGTTACAATTGTAATTGGTGGCTGGAGAGGACTTACTTGGAAATCAGCAGTTACATTCGCATTATTCGGAAGAACTCTATTTGGTGGTACACTCGTAATCGTCACTTGAAAAGTAACTGTTACCATCCCTCCTACTGGAATATTAGCAAGTGGAAATCCAGTTGTTGGGTTTAAACCTGGTTGAGGCGTTCCATTTATTATTACACTATTTGCTACAAACGTTGTTCCAGATGGAATTGGATCAAGGAATGATACATTTGTAGCTGCTACCGTTCCACTATTTTGTATACGAACTGTATACGTTAACGTGTCTCCTACACCCGCTTCAGTAGCGCTTACACTTTTTATTACATTTAAACCTGAAGAATTCACAACTGTCATAACAGTATTACTTGGTTCTGTTACAGTAATTGGTGGCTCTGTTGGATTTACTAGGAAATCTCCTGTAACATTCGCACTGTTTACAACGTTGTTTCCAAGCGGAATTTCATCAATCAATACTTCAAATGTAACAATTACACTCGCACCAGTAGGCAAATCATTTAACGGGAATCCAAGTTCTGGATCTGCCCCTTCTTGTAAGACCCCATTCACAAAGACACTGTTTTCAATAAATAATGTACCTTGTGGAATTGAATCTTGGAAAAATACATTTGTTGCTGGTACACTACCCGCGTTTATGATTTCGATTGTATATACTAAAACATCCCCTACCGTCGCAACATCTGTATTTACTGATTTCACAACTTCAAAATTCCCTGATTGTACAGTTGTATTCACAATGTTACTCGGAACATTGATTGTTACTGGTGGTTCACTCGGATTCACTTGAAAACTTGCTGTTACATTTGCTTGATTTAAAATATCTTCATTTTCTGGATCCTGTACAATTATTACGTCAAATGTGACTACAACGGTTTGAGCCGCAGTAATATTCGGAAGAGAAAATCCTGTATTCGGATTCAATCCACTTTGCGGTACTCCATTAATTGTTACAGAATTTGCAACGAAAGAAACAGCTGAAGAAATAGCGTCTTGGAAAAACACATTTGTTAACGGAACATTCCCTGTATTTTGAACGGCAATTGTGTATGTTAAAGTGTCCCCTACTGCCGCTTGTGTTGTATTCACTTCTTTTATTACATTTAAACCGCCTGTATTAACTTGTGTCACAACTGTATTCGTTTGTCTATTAATCGTTATCGGTGGCTGATTCGGAATAACGATGAAATTAGCAGTTACATTTCCGCGATTCGCAATCGTACCTCCCGATGGCGTCGATGTCACTCGGACTTGAAAAGTAACCCTCCTACTTCCGCCCGGAGATATATTAGCTACCGTAAACCCAGTCGCTGGATTGGCCCCAGGTTGCGAAACTCCATCAACAGTTACACTATTTGGGATGAAAGTCGTTCCAATTGGGATTGGATCTTGAAAAATAACGTTCGTTGCAAGCACATTTCCTGTATTTTCAATTGTAACAGTGTACGTGAGAACGTCATTCACTGTCGCAAAAGCTCTATCCACTGTTTTTCTCGTTCTTATATCAGCTATATTAATAGTAGTAACTACAGTATTACTTGTCGCTTGCCCTGAAACTGGTTGTTGACCAGGCACTGGGGTAAAGGTAAATGTTGCACTTGCACGATTCGGAATTGGATTGACAAGAGGGTTCGATGTTACTCGAACTTGAAAGCGCACTACGGTCGTTTGCGAAGCATTAATACTTCCTAGATTAATACTACTTGCTGGATTTGCTCCTGGACGTGCTACTCCATTTACCGTAACGCTGTTTGCGACAAATGTTGTTCCTGCAGGAATACTATCAACAAAAATAACATTGTTTGCAGTAACATTTCCATTGTTCGTCACATTAACCGTGTACGTTAATACATCATTAAGCGTTGCCGTCTGTAGATCTACAGATTTTTGCATACTTATAGTTGCTTGATTCACTGTCGTTTGTACTGTATTGGAAGAAGAGGTACTTGTAATAGGTGGACTACCGACGAAAGGACGGAATTGATATGACACCATTGCACGATTTGAAATAGGATTTGGATTCGGGAATGATGTTATTCGAACTTGAAATGTAACAATTCTTTGCGTGTTATTTGGGATTGTACCTAAATTAATTCCATTAGCAGGGTTCGCATTCGGCTGTGTTACGCCTCCTACCGTTACACTACCTGTAACAAACGTTGTTCCGCTCGGAATACTATCACGTAATACAACGTTTTCTGCGCTTCCTGTTCCTGTATTCGGAACCGTAATCGTATAAGTGAGAGTATCCCCTACCCCTGCGACTGTTCTATTAACCGATTTAACTGGATTAATAATTGGACCTGTCGCATCAATTTGAACACCAAAACCAGCTGCAGCGTATCCATCTCCATTTGTAACGAAGCGAACAGTTGCTGACGTTTGATTGTTTACTAAAGATGAGGAGGCATCTACATTCGTAATATCCCACCCTTGTCTTCGGACAGCCAAAGCTACCCCTAACGGCTGATTCAAATCTCCAAATGTACCGCTCGTATCTAAATTTCCACTGTCATTACAAATTTGTGACTGAAAGAAATTATTCGCGGGATTTCTTGGTCCGAATAACGCAACTGTAGTATTCGCATTTGGCCCAAAGCGAAGTTGATCTCCAGAAATGTTAGAATCACCTTCTTGGGCAGTTACAAGTACCCTTCCTGTTACAGCTCCTGTTGCCGGAGTAGCAAATCCAGAAATAGTAGCATCAACTGGTGGTGATGAAGCATCGATAATTTCTTGACCTGCATATACTGACAAATTTCGAAGTGGTAAACTTGCATTTTGATACACAACCTCAAGCGTCCAGCCAGCTGAACGACTAATTGTTGGATCAGCTGAAGTTCTTGTAGCCGGTACGGCCCCTGTCGTATAAGTTCCTGCCCCACCTACACTAACAAGATTCGTTACATTAGCAGAGCGAGCATAATAAAACTGGTTTCCTACTGAACCTTGCTGCGCGGTAGCAGGGTCTGGCGTAACAGAAAACGTTCCTGCTGGTGTTGTAAATGTAATATTATCATTTAAAAATGGTAATACATCTTCTGTATCAGTCCGGAAAGTTCCTGCCCAAACTAACTCTGCATACAAAATACTACTCCCTGCAGGAAGATTTAAAATTGCACTTGAAGAATTCAATCGCCAGTCATCCGTTGTACCTGCTGGGAACCCTGGTACTTGCAGCGCTGTATTTACAGTTGTAAAAACAGCAAGTGTACCAAAAATATTACCTGGTGCAGGCGATGTGGGACTAAGTCCTAACGTGTTCCCAGTGAACGTGACGGCACCAGTTACTGTTGTTGTAAAGCGATTCAAAAAAGGCACGTAATCATCTCATTTCATTTATAGTAAAAAGTGCTCTATACTATAAAATGTAGACAAACTATGCAATGTACTTTGTCCAACAAAATTCCGCACATACGAAAGGAGCTTACTACACTATGCGCTATGTTATCGTAACAGGAACTTCACAAGGTTTAGGTGAGGCAATCGCCGCGCAATTGTTAGAAGAAAACACGAGTATCATCTCTATTTCTAGAAGAGAAAATAAAGAACTTACGAAACTCGCAGAACAATATAATAGCAATTGTGTCTTCCACTCCTTAGATCTTCAAGATGTACATAATTTAGAAACGAACTTTAACAAAATCATTTCATCTATTCAAGAAGACACTGTATCCTCTATTCATTTAATTAATAATGCGGGTACAGTTGCTCCTATGAAGCCAATTGAAAAAGCAGAAAGTGAACAATTCATTACGAACGTCCACATTAATTTACTTGCACCTATGATTCTTACATCTACTTTCATGAAACATACGAAAAAATGGAAAGTAGATAAACGCGTTATTAACATTTCATCTGGTGCAGGAAAAAATCCTTATTTCGGATGGGGTGCTTATTGCACAACGAAAGCAGGTGTAAATATGTTTACACAGTGCGTAGCAACTGAAGAAGTGGAAAAAGAATATCCAGTAAAAATCGTCGCTTTTGCACCTGGTGTTGTTGATACAAATATGCAAGCGCAAATTCGTGAAACAAATAAAGAAGACTTCATAAATTTAGACCGCTTCATCACACTAAAAGAAGAAGGAAAACTACTGTCACCTGAATACGTTGCGAAAGCAATTCGTAACTTACTAGAAACTGAGATTTTCCCGCAGGGTGAAGTAATTCGAATTGATGAATAACAAAAAGGCACGCTATAATAGCGTGCCTTATCATTCTATTTCTCTAAAAATATAAGTACAGACTCCATCATCTTCTCATAACCAATCTCTTGATAAATTTTATTCGATGTTGGATTTGCTAGGTCCGTATATAATGTCGTTGTTTTGTAACCTTCGTCTAACATACACTGACTAAGTGCCGCTACACAATTAGATGCGTATCCCTTTTTCCTTGCTTCTTTCGGTGTATATACGAAATTAACTGTTATATTGTTTGTAGTTGGTCTCGTTTTTGCAGCTACAGAAACAAGCTTCCCGTCTACTTCTAAACCAAATAGACGACGGTTAGTAATTAATGTATGAGCGGTTTGTTTCGCTTCTTCTTTCGTAGTAGGAAGCTTCACATCTTCGCAAAATTTGTATATCCACTGTTCTATTAATGTTAGCTCATCACTACTTACTTCTCGAAAGACTCCATCTCCGTCCCACTTTTTCTTCACTTGTTTTAATTCATATATACCTTGCTCCATCACAACCGTAGTTTTCTTATTTTCTAACACTGCAATCTCTTCCGCTAATCTCTGTACAATTTTCTTATTACCGATTAATCCAGGAACATTTGGATATACTTCCGCTAATTTTTTTGCAAGTTCCACGATGTCCTCTTCCATCATTTCAGACGTAGCAACAATAATTTGTTTCTTTTCTTCTGTTTGAAGAAATACAATTACAATTTCTTCCTCTTGTTTTGCTACCCCCATAAATATCGGTTGTTGGACCATTCGTAATACACCTAATATGAGATTGTTTTCCTGTTCATTCTTTTCTAAAAATGGTGTAACCTCTTCTTTAAAATTAAGAATCTCTTCATATACATGTAATTGAATCATCGACAATCTCTTCTCTCTATTTATAGTTTCATTAAGTATTGGCGATTAATTCATTAAATCCTTCTTTTACGATTCAATAATATTCAAAGCTAACATATTCAAATCATTTTCCGCTTGTAAAATTCTCTGTTTTTCCTTTTCAAATACCTCTTCTTCTTTTTGAAATGACTCTTTTCGATTTTTAATCATGCGCTCCATTTCTTTTTTACTCGGTCCACCGTATACCTTTCTTTTTTGAATAAATGCTTCTGGCGATATAATTTCTTCCCACTCTTTTTCCAATAAATGTATTTTAAATTTTTCTTGTAAGTAAATATTTACATCTTTGAAATGTAATTCATGAAGCTCCTTTTGTTGCTCCAATGACATATTTGCAATAACACTTGCTGCATGATGAGCATGCCGAAATGGAATATCATAGTTTTTTGTTAAAACATCTGCGAAATCAGTTATCGTAATTGCATGTTTATAGGAACGATCTTTCAATGTTTCTTCTTCTACTTTCATCGTTCGAATGACTGCATTCATAATACAAAAAACACGAATAGTCTTTTCAATTCCTTTATATAAATACGGCTGCAAGTCATCTTCTGTATCGACAATATCACCAAATGGTGTATTATGAACCATTTGAAATACTGTAAATGCTTCCCCTAAAGCACTACTCGTAATTGCACGGGCGTGTTCAATTGAAACTGGATTTCGCTTTTGCGGCATAATACTACTAATTTGTACATATGGCCTTGCAACAGTAATACCATCATATTCTTTCGTCGCTAATAGTAAGAAGTCATGAATCCATCTACTCGTATTCGTCATCATTACCATAAGTAACGAGCTAACCTCTAATAAATAATCCGCTCCAGCGACAGCATCATATGAGTTCTCAATTACATTTGTGAATCCAAGTAAATCGGCAACTCGCTCTCGTTTAATTGGGAAACTTGTTGTAGAAAGAGCAGCGGCTCCCATTGGCGATTGATTTAAAAGTTTGTACGTTCGTTTCATTCTTTCTAAGTCTCTCTGCATCGTATCATAAATCGCTAACGTATAATGACCAAATGTTGTTGGCTGCGCTGGTTGTGTATGTGTATAAGCTGGCATAATCGTTTCCTTATGATCATCGGCAAGTTGCAGCATACTTTCTTGCAATAACAAATGATGTTCCATTAATCGTAGCACATATCGCCTTAAACTCATGCGATACATCGTTACACCCATATCATTTCTACTTCTACCAATATGCATATTACTTACAAAATCGCTTTTCGCTTCTTGAGAAATTAAATGTTCCACTAAAAAAAAGAGATCTTCATGCTGCTCTGTATATAGCAATTGATTTTTTTGTATTCCCTCTACTTTTTTAAGTGCGTTTAATATAACTTTAGCTTCTTCTATTTTCATTACACTTTCTTCCGTCAGCATCATAATATGTGCTTTATGCACTTGAAACATATCTTTCAGTAAATAATTACGCTGAAAGTCAAATACATGTTGTAATACACAATCTACATATGTTTTCCCAGGGAAATCAGCGCCTTCACTCTTTATAAACTCTTCTTTACTTTGTTTCATCACCTTTTCCCCTCTCACCTAAGTATTACTACCCATCATACCCAGTGATGGCAAAAAAGTGCTTGTACATAAAAATAAACTCGGCGCTTTAAGCACCGAGTTTATTTAATAAAAGTCGCATCATACTTATCACTTTGCAACACTTGGAAATGTAAGTTTGCTAAATGTTTCCGTATTTCTGCACTGTCGTCCTCATTTAAATTATTTGCTAAGAACACTATTTCTGTACAGTTCCCGCGTTTATCCATCGCATAAACTGCTTTTGTAACTGTCCATGGCGTATAGCCATTTTTTTGCCCTGCATGTCTAAATGTTTTACGGTATTTCTTAGCGCTCATATCTGTTTCAACGATATTTGCCCATACTTTTTCTTCTGCTTCTGTCAGGCCACCTTTATGATTTGCCTTTTGAAGCAGTACCATATAATCATTTGCAGAAGCCGCTGGTAATCGATCTGACCAAATTTTATCGTAACGTTCCTCTAAATACAGAGGAATTTCCTTCTGTAATAATGGTCCTTTCTTTTTTAAGCGTTCATGAATAATCATCGCATATTCACGATATTGCTCTTGAGACATTTCTTTTAACTTTTTCTCTATTTTATATTTCGGAACATGTAGTTCTTTATGCAAATATCCAGGGATATATAAAGATGAAACAATCGGAAATAGTGGCTGATGTGCTGGAAGTGATAAACTTTGTAAATTTCGATTAATATTATCTAATCCTAACACTTCCATTAAATATTCAGCATTAGCATTTGAACTAAACTTAACCATTCCTTTTGCCACTTCTTCTAAAGAAACCGCTCCTTCAGTTATCTTGCCTGTTCTCTCCAAATACCTTTGCCATCTATCTTGCGCACCACCATCTGTATTCGGCACATAATACCGATTCACATCATTAATGGAAACGAAACGAGACGAATCAATTTTCCCTTCTGTAACTTGTTTTGTATACTCAAGCGCCACAATTAATTTCATCGTACTAGCAACTGGCAATACAACATTGGGATTTACAGAATAAACAATTTTATCATTTCTCTTTACTAAAAGCGCACTGTTTTTTTCATCTTTATGTTCCTCAATAAAGGATGCGATATACTGCGCATCATCATTATTCGAACTCCATACTTTTTTCACTAAAAAGTTACCCGATATTAGCAAAACGAAAATACCCACAATCACTGCGCATACTATAGTTTTTTTCAAGTAAAATTCCTCTCCTATTGTGTAACTCTTCTCTATCTATCTCTTACAAACAAAATAATGGAGATGATTATTTTAGTAATCATCTCCATTATTTTAACTTGTATTCTCCCATTATGTCTACGTCATAATTTTTACGAAGTCTTCGAGAAATTTTTTATAATGTAATGACCAACCAATTCGCACCCAATTTTTTAAGGCTTTTGCATCAGGTTGAGGACGGAAATCAGCAATACTTTCTCCCTTTGCAATCCCCACTGTATCTACATCTACACGACGATACACATAATCCAATATTGACGGATTCGCCGCAACCATCATTGTAACGACGTCATGTACTGGACTTCCTGTTATTTTCGGATTTAACTTTCTATAGGCTTTATAATAATACGTAAAAATCGGTTCAATTAATTTATTAAAACTCGTTTTAGAATGTTTCGTAATATACTTTACCATCTCTGGCGTAATAATAGCTTCAGATGTAACATTAAGCGGCACCAATGTCACATTCTTGGCATTTTGCATCACTAATTGTGACGCAATGGGATCACCATGAAAATTCGCTTCTGCGACTGGTGTAACATTTCCAGGCATTAAAAAAGCACCGCCCATTATATAATATTCCTTCACATACTTCATCAATGGTTTTTCTAAAATAAATGCTGTCGCAAGTGTCGTTGACCTACCAGCATCAACGATAATTAATTCTCCTTTATATTTTTCAAGAATGTCGAAAAACTCACAAAAAGGCTTTATATTTGGAGAAAGACTTTTCGGAGGTCGAATTGGCCCTAAACCTTCCGCCCCGTGAATTTCTGGATAGTACGTTGTAATATCTCCAGATAAAGGGATTTTCGCACCATTAATAACTGGTATATCTTCTCTGCCTGCTAACTGCAATAAATATGCCGCATTACTTGTTGCCTTTTCTTGTGTTACATTTCCATACCCCGTTACAACACCAACAATATCAATATCAGGATGCAACAACCCATACATTATGGCTAGCGAGTCATCAATTCCCGGGTCTCCTAAAAATAATACTTTTTTCATCGCCCTCAACTCCATCCCCTCAATTGTTATTAATTTATGAATAGTCATACATATACAGAATAAAAAAGAACAAATTTATACGAAAAAACGCAGCCCTATACGGACTGCGTTTTTCATCTAACCTATACTGTTTTTCTTCACAGCAATCATACTTCCAATTATATAAGCAATAAACGCAAAACAAATCGGGAATACAACTGTATGTATACCGAATGGATTTGGATAGAGAAGATGAATGCACATATATGAGCTTACTCCAACTAAAATGGAGGCAAGCGCTCCTGTTGCATTTCCTTTCCTCCAATATAACCCTAATACGATCGGCCAAATGAATGCTGCTTCTAATCCACCGAAAGAAAATAAATTTAACCATATTAAAAAATCTGGTGGTTTAATTGCTGCCGCATAAACGAGCAGTCCTACGATAGCAGTAATCCATAAACTTCCTTTTCTAATCGTACTGTCTGCCGCATCTTTATTTATGTAATTTACGTATATATCTTTAATGATTGATGAACTTACAAGTAACAATAGCGAGTTTACTGTAGACATAATCGCCGCCATTGGTGCAGCTAAGAAAACTCCAGCTAACCAAGGTGGCAACACTTCCATCGCGAGTAGCGGCATTACTTTATCTGGTACCGTTATACCTGGAAGTACTACTCTTGCAAATACACCTGTTAAATGCATACCAATCATAATTGTACCAACGACAACTGTTCCAATTATTAAAGCTTGGTGCATAGCTTTTGAATTTTTATAAGACATGGCACGCACGCTAATTTGCGGTAAACCTACAACGCCAATTCCAATTAAAATCCAAAATGATGTGACATATGATTTCGTTAAACTGCCATCTGCTCCGAATGGTGTAATTAAATTTGGATTAATTTGAACAAGTTCCTGCATAATCTTTTCAATTCCACCACCAGCAATGACAGTAGCAATTAAAATGATTGTCGTTCCAACCAACATGATAATACCTAGTAGTGTATCTGATAGCGCAACTGCACGAAATCCACCAATTAATACGTACACAAGTACAGAGAAAGTAAATAAAAATAGTGCTGTTGTATAAGATAAACCCGTTAGCGACTCAATTAATCGTCCACCGCCGACCCACTGGGCTACTGTTGCTGAAAATAAAAAGATTATAATACATAACGCAGAAAGGATCACGACTGCTTTATTATTATATCTTCCCTTTAAATAATCGATAAGAGTAATGGCTTCCATTTTCCTAGCGATAATTGCAAACTTTTTACCGATAACCGTTAAAACGATATACCCTGTTACAACTTGAATCGCAGATAGTAGTACCCAGCCCAGCCCCATATTGTAAGCAATACCAGGACCACCAATAAAGCTACTAGCACTACCGTATGTAGCAATCATTGTCATCGCTAATAATAAACCGCCAAGCTCACGCCCACCAAGAAAATATTCTTGCAAAAATTTATTATGAGCAGTTGCTTGCACGCGTCTTGAAGCATATACACCAATTAAAAATACAACGATAAACGAAATTATCATTGGAATGATTACATACCAATTCATCTATTATTCCTCACTTTTTTCTTCCTCATCGAGTGAAATATCTTGAAATACAAAACGAACAACTAAACTAAGTAAAATAACCATAACGATAAATCCAACGATACAGCTATAAAAAAACCATGCGGGAAAACCTAATACATATGTATATTCACTCGGATCTTTACTACCAAGCCCATAAGCAAATCCGTACCATATTATAAAATTAATAATAGCAAGTCCAAGACCAATTAACGCTTCTCTATGGGCTATTCTAAAGCGTGGATCATCATGATAATCTTTCATTTTTCCCCCTCCTCTCACGATGTATTATTGTACCATTGTTCTTCTAGTTTTTCCTACTAGAAAGCAAAAACAAGCAGGATTTTTTATAATCATATAGAAGCTTCTCTTACATTACATATTTTTTACAATTGTAACACAAATGAAATTTGAATTTTCAGTATTTATTAATTATGATTTTAATTAGAGGCTTTCCATCTAGTTTCCACATCCTTGATTTCGGAATAAGCGCCGTCTCGTACTGCGTTTACATTATATTTTCAAGGGGGTTATACAATGAGTCAACTAGCTGTAAATCTTCATGAAAAGGTAGAAAAGTTTCTTCAAGGTACAAAAAAGTTATATGTGAATGGATCTTTCATTGAAAGCGCTTCCGGTAAAACATTTAAAACACCTAACCCAGCAACTGGTGAAACACTTGCCGTCGTTTCTGAAGCTGGTCGCGAAGATATTCATAAAGCTGTAGTCGCAGCTCGTATGGCTTTTGACGAAGGTCCTTGGTCTCGTATGAGCACTGCTGAGCGAAGCCGTCTCATGTACAAGTTGGCTGATCTAATGGAAGAACATAAAGAAGAGCTTGCACAGCTCGAAACATTAGATAACGGAAAACCAATCCGTGAAACAATGGCAGCAGACATACCACTTGCAATTGAGCATATGCGCTATTACGCTGGATGGGCTACGAAAATCGTTGGTCAAACAATTCCTGTTTCCGGTGATTACTTTAACTATACACGCCATGAAGCTGTTGGTGTCGTTGGTCAAATTATCCCTTGGAACTTCCCGCTTCTTATGGCAATGTGGAAAATGGGAGCAGCGCTTGCTACAGGATGTACAATCGTTTTAAAACCTGCAGAACAAACTCCACTATCTGCTCTATACTTAGCTGAATTAATTGAAGAAGCTGGATTCCCGAAAGGTGTTATTAATATCGTACCTGGATTCGGTGAATCAGCTGGACAAGCTCTCGTTAATCATCCACTCGTTGATAAAATTGCATTTACCGGTTCTACTCCTGTCGGTAAACAAATTATGCGACAAGCATCCGAATCATTAAAACGCGTTACACTTGAATTAGGCGGTAAATCACCAAATATCATCTTGCCAGATGCTGATTTATCTCGCGCGATTCCTGGTGCACTTTCTGGTGTTATGTTTAACCAAGGACAAGTATGCTCTGCTGGGTCACGCTTATTTGTTCCGAAGAAAATGTATGATAATGTCATGGCTGATCTCGTCCTCTATTCTAAAAAACTAAATCAAGGTGTCGGTCTTAACCCTGAAACAACAATTGGTCCTCTCGTTTCTGAAGAACAACAAAAACGTGTAATGGGCTACATTGAAAAAGGGATTGAAGAAGGAGCTGAAGTACTATGCGGAGGAAGTAATCCATTCGATCAAGGCTACTTCGTTTCTCCTACAGTATTCGCTGACGTAAATGATGAAATGACGATCGCAAAAGAAGAAATTTTCGGTCCAGTTATTTCTGCAATACCGTTTAACGATATTGATGAAGTAATTGAACGTGCAAATAAATCACAATTCGGCTTAGCGGCTGGTGTGTGGACAGAAAATGTTAAAACAGCACACTATGTTGCAAGTAAAGTACGTGCAGGTACAGTATGGGTAAACTGTTATAACGTCTTTGATGCAGCATCTCCATTTGGAGGATTTAAACAATCCGGTCTTGGCCGTGAAATGGGATCTTACGCATTAAATAACTATACAGAAGTAAAGAGCGTTTGGCTTAACTTAAATTAATGAGAAAGAACCTGACCTACCTGGTCAGGTTCTTTTCATTATGTATTCCTTTAAACTTGCAGTCCTCCGCTCACATTTAATACTTCACCTGTAATATAAGATGCGTATTCTGATGCTAAAAAAGCTGCTGCGTTCGCAATATCTTCTGGCGTTCCAATTCTACCAACTGGAATAGCACCAACCATCTTTTCTTTCACTTTATCTGGTATCGTTTTTGTCATATCTGTATCCATAAAACCCGGACAAATCGCATTACAAGTAATACCGAAGCTTCCAACTTCTTTCGCTGCTGTTTTCGTTAAACCGACAACTCCTGCCTTTGTAGCCGCATAATTTGCTTGACCTATGTTTCCTTCTCTACTAATTGAAGATATATTAATAATGCGTCCATACCCTTGTTGTCTCATGTAAAGAAGCGCTGGTTGCATACAATAAAAAACTCCAGTTAAGTTCACTTGTAATACTTGTTCCCAAGCAGACTTCTCCATTTTATGTAACATTGCGTCTCTTGTAATCCCAGCATTATTCACCAAAATATGTAATGTACCAAATTTTTGAACCGCATATTCAATTAACGACTTTGCTTCATTTTGATTACTCACATCACATCGATATGAGCACACTTCATATCCTTCATCTGATAACTCACTTGTCGTTTTTTGTAGATTCTCTTCATTTACATCGCTAATTAATACTTTCGCCCCTAGTTTTGCATAAACCCTTGCAATCTCTTTTCCAATTCCCTGTGCAGCTCCTGTTACAACAGCTGTTTTCCCATTTAAAAACTCCATTCCTATCCCCCATTTCTATTACTTATACTGTATATTTCGGCTTTTTGCTTTCCAATTCCTCTTTGTATAAAAAAGTCTATTTGTGTCAAACTAACTTTGCAACGTCGCATAAAGTGCAAGGAGATTATGTCGAATGAACAAAAAGAATTTCAAACAAAGCAAAGCAACTGATGGCATTGATGTTGAGTTCTCTCGCGAACTCGCTGACCACAATGACTTAGAAGCAAACGCACGTGCAAATGCCGCTGATGCACGTCAAAAACGCCAATCAACCGAAAAATAAGGTACATCACAACCTTATTCTTTTCAAAAGGGACCTACTACCCAACAAAATAAACCGAGAGACATCTCTCGGTTTATTTTCTATATTTTTTTGCATAATGAGCCAAAGTAAGCAACGGATATATATGAGCATAACTATGATAACGAATATAAAACCCACCTGGCAAGCCTGTTCCAGTAGGATATTTTTCATTTACATAAGGGTTGGAGAGCAAATATGAAATACCTTTTCGAATGACTGGCGTTTCTTTATCATAGTAAGAAATGAGGGCATCTAACGCCCATGCTGTTTGGGATGGTGTACTAAATGGTAAAGTAACGAACCTTTTCTCCACACTACTGTGGCAAGATTCTCCCCAGCCACCATCTTCATGCTGTATATGTTCAAGCCATAAAGCGGCTCGTTTTAATGATGGGTTGCTAGATGGAGTTCCTAGTGACCGTAAACCAGTCATAACCGCCCACGTACCATATATATAACAAATCCCCCATTTCCCATACCACGATCCATTTTCCTCTTGTGCATTCGTTAACCAATTTATCGCACTTTGTTTTTGTTTCTCAGGCAATTCGTTTTGTCCATACGTCCCGAAAAACTCTAGCACTCTCCCTGTAATATCTGGTGTAGAAGGATCTGTAATCATATCACTCGCATTTTCGATTGGTAAATTTGCTAATATACGGCTCGTTACCCCTTTTTCAAAAGCTCCCCAACCACCATCATTATTTTGCAATCCTTTAACCCAATTAACCGCTCGCTTCCAAGCATTTTCTACATTTTCGTTCCCTCTACTTCGCGCCAATGCTCTTAACACAGCAGTTGTATCATCAATATCTGGAATCGTCGTATTCACATCCGAAAAGCCCCAACCACCTGGGAAGAGATCCGGTGCATGTACACTCCAATCTACTTTCTTTGTTTGCTGTTTTCTTAGTAAATACGCTGATGCATTTTGAATCACTTTACTTGCTTTCGGAACTTGAGCTTCTTGCAAAGCATAACTGAGTAAAGCTGTATCCCATATAGTTGACGGAGAGTTTTGCAAATGATTTCCTCTTTCCATCTTCCATATATAAGACGTTATCCCAGTTATCGCTTTTTGAATCATTGATGATTGAAGAGAATGTCCTAACGCGAGTAAAGCATAAATCATATAAAACGAGGCAGTTGCGTAACTATATAACGTTCCATTTTCATCAATACGCTTTTTCATAAACCGTTCGACTTCCTCATATCCTTTATGATGTAACGAAAGTGGATACGATATAATTTGTTTTACATCACTTAATAACGTTTGAAATAACGGAGACCGATCCTCCCGAAACCATTCTCCGCCTCCGCCCGCAATGTGATTTAAATTTGGCAATAACTTTTTCCCTACTCGAAATCTTTTATTTAAACACAGCATCATCGGAATTAAATGGATACGTGCTGAGCTACTCAATTCAAATATACTGAAGGGGGAATCATCCTGTAGAAACATGATTGGTGTTGGTAAATGAAAGAACGAAGGATATTCATACTCTCCGTGAATTGCTAATAAAAACTTCGTCATAAAATGAGCACGCGCTACCCCGCCACGCTCATTTATAAACATTTCCGCTCGCTTCATATTCGTATCTTCTGTTGTATATTTTTCCGAAGCAAGCAAGGCAGCATAAGATTGAATTGTAGCAGATAAATTACCACCCACTTCATCTTCATACAATTTCCATGTTCCTTCATTTGTTTGGAGTGATGCTAATCTTTTTACAAACGGTTCTATCTCTTTATCTCTACCTAATAATTTTAATAAAAAAATCATATGGCAATCTGTTAATGGAGCTCCTTCAAAACAAAACCGCCACGTACCATCTTGCCGTTGCATCGTTTGAAGTGCAGTTGTTCTTCTTACTATTTCTTCATGCACTTTTTCATATAATAGCAAGTTACTCACCCACCCTTTCGAAATCCGTATAACGATATTCAAAAAAGTCGCTGAATATGTATGAAAACAAAGAAAAGCAGAACATATAAAATGTTCTGCTCATAAACAATATCCTACCCCGACAATAATCCCTAATAAGGCACCGACTACTACTTCATACGGTGTATGCCCGACAAGTTCATTTAACTTCTTATATTCTGTTTGTCTACCGTGAAAAAACTCATTCAATATTTTCGCCTGTTTACTTACTGCAAGCCTTACTCCTGAAGCATCATACATAACAATGATTGCAAAAATAGCAGCAACAGCAAATATGGTACTTTCCACACCTTCCACAACGCCAACACCTGTCGCGAGCGCTGTCACAGTTGAAGCATGAGAACTTGGCATCCCACCTGAAGCGAAAAACTTTGCAAAATCAAATTCGCCCGTTTTGACTAATTTAAAAATGACTTTCGTAAACTGTGCTAAAAACCACGAAATTACAGCGGCCATAAGCGGATCATTATGTAAAATTGTTTCCACGTTCTCAGCTCCTCACTGACTATAATGGAAATTCTATATAATATAAGTATAAAGAAAAATGCGTAGAAAATACTACGCATTATGATACTTTTGCTGATTTATTTTTTATAAATTTCGGTTGTTTCTGTACTAAGAACTTTGTTTTCGCTACCGAAAATACAAATAACGCAACCCATATACAGAAAAATGCCATCATATGAGTAGATGTGAAATGTTCACCGAATACGAATACACCTAAAATTAAACTAATCGTTGGTGCAATATATTGTAAAAATCCTACCATATAAAGCGGAATAAGTTGTGCTCCTTTTGCAAAATAAAAAAGTGGTAATGCTGTAACGATACCTGCTCCTATTAAAAGTAACGTCGATAACATGGAAATAGATCCAAATGAACCGAAGCCATGTACTCCTGTCATAATGAGATAAATAACCGCAAACGGCGTTACTAACATCGTTTCCATCGTAAGTCCAATTGTGGCATCATAGTTTAACAATTTTTTCGTTAATCCATATAACCCAAATGAAAAGGCAAGTGATAGAGAAACCCACGGAATAGCCCCGAAACGTACTGTTAAAATGATAACCCCTAATCCAGCTAAACCAACTGCAACATATTGCCAAAAGTTTAACTTTTCCTTTAAAACGACTGTACCAAGTAAAATACTAATAAGCGGATTAATATAATATCCAAGACTTGCTTCAATGACATGATTATGATTAACGGCCCATATGTAGACAAACCAGTTTCCGCTAATCAAGACTGAAGCTATTGTTAATGACATTAATAATTTAGGTCGTTTAAAAAGATTCACGAACTCCCCAATAAACTGGCGAAATCTCTTCGTAACACCTAATACAAGTAACATAAAAACGAACGCCCAAACGATGCGATGCGCTAATATTTCATCGGCCGGAACTTCCTCAACCCATTTCCAATAGATTGGTAGGATTCCCCACATCGTATAAGCACCAGCCGCATATATGATCCCTTTTTGTTGCTGTGCTGATTGACTCCCCATCTTCCTTTTCTCCTCTTCTCGTTTTTCTCCATTATACGGTCCCACGTGCTCACTTTACCAATAATCACTCTGCAATTCTTTCGACATTTCTCATACAGCAAAAAGTAAACATACTGTGATAACGACAAGTAACGGTATACCGAAAACAAATTTCTTTTTATGAGTTTTATGGTGAAACATATACATACCGATCCAAGCACCAACTGCGCCACCAGCTGCTGCTGATAAAAACAACGTACTTTCTGGCGTTCTCCACTGTTTCTTCTTCGCTTTTCGTTTATCAAGCCCCATAAGGCTAAAAGCTATAACGTTAATAATAATAAAATAAATCCATTTCATCGCTTTCTCTCCCTATGAAAAATTCGCTTAATGGTAACATGAAAAAACGATGGAAACAACTGAAGAACAGTTTTTATCAAACTATTTTAATTCGTTACCTTCATATTTATATAACCAATTAAAATCGCAGTTATAGCAATTAAATAGAAAGATGTTATGAGCAGAATCTTATATTTCATTTACTTCCCCCACTACTATAGCATCGAAAAAACTTCTCTCAATCTCTTTTTCATCAAAATGAAGAACTACAATTAGCCCTACATATAAAGAAACAAAATTTAAAAACCATTCCCCATTATCGTCTTTCTTAGCTAAGCATTTAAATATCTCTTGAAATTGCATACGCTCATCTGTAGCAACAACCGGTCGCATACCAAAATATTTCAATACGAAATGTAAATCCAGCTGCACGGATAATGATAAAATATATTTTAATAACTCCGTATAATCAGTTACATTTTTTTGACTATATAACTTTACAAGCTTTTGATGTAAATGAGCAATCGATAATTCTTCTCCAGTCATTTTTGTTGCTTCTATCGTTTCAATCATCTTCTTCATATTCATTACATTTACCCCTCCTGTTACAAAACAAAAGCCAAAGCGTATTTATTTTATAATCAGCAATAATTGAGTATTTCTCGTCTCTCTTTCTTCTTCACTAACTAAGTCATACTTTTTTAGAAGATGAAAGACAACATTTAATATTTCCTGCGAATGATTACCTTGCAAAAATCCCTTTACCTCTTTAAAAATCACTTCCGGTAAAAAACTCTTTTGACTTTCAAGCTTATTCATTACATCTTCAATAGAATGATCAATATTACACCCCATAAAAAAATTCCTCCTCTATCCTTTATAAATAATATCTTCCGCTAACGTTGTAAACACTTCTCCAACAAGAGAATCTTCATCATATACAGATGAACCGTTATTTTCTTCCCGTTTTGCAAAAGGTACTTGTGCGATTACTTCCGTTTGCAATTGTTCTGCTAACATTTCACCACCGCCTTTTCCAAAAAGGTAATTTTTCGATCCATCTTGTTCTTCAAAATAAGCCATATTTTCCACAATACCTAAAATCTCATGTTTCGTATGTTTTGCCATTACCCCCACCCTAAATGCTACGAATGAAGCTACATTGTGTGGTGTTGTAACGATAATTTCTTTCGCCTGCGGAATCATAGCTGCAACATCAATGGCAATATCTCCTGTACCTGGTGGTAAATCAAGCAGTAAATAATCTAATTCTCCCCAGTGCGTATTCGCAAGGAAATTTTGAATCCATTTATTTAACATCGGTCCGCGCCACATAACCGGGTTATTTCCTTCTGTAAAAAATCCCATCGACATGATTTTAACACCGTGACTAATGACTGGAATTGCTGTTTGATCAATCATCGTTGGTTTTTGATTCGTTTCCATCATAGCTGGAATACTAAAACCATATATATCTGCATCTAATATCCCCACTTTTTTGCCCATACGAGCTAAAGCCGTTGCAAGATTAATTGTCACCGTTGATTTGCCAACTCCACCTTTTCCGCTCGTTACAGTAATAAATCGTACCCCTGAATCAGGGCGAAGCATGCTCGGCATACCAGTTTCTGTTCTACTATTTTTCTTTAACTTCTCTGTTAGCGCAGCTCGTTCTTCTTGTGTCATAGAACCAAATGTCAAATCCACTTTAGAGGCGCCAATTGCCTGAAGAGACTCTTCCACATCTTGTTGAATTTTTGCTTTTAACGGACAACCTTGAATCGTTAGCACTACTTCAAGTTTAACCTCTGTTCCATTCATTTGTATATTTCTAACCATATTTAATTCTACAATACTTTTGTGTAACTCTGGATCCTCCACATGTTTTAACGCATTCATTATTTGTTCTTGAGTAATCATAGAACTCATCCCTTCTCATAATTCTAATTTATATACAACATCTTACAAATCCTTATTACCCCCCGCTAACGGGCGGGATTAATGCGACTATATCTCCAGCTTTTATCATCTCTTCATTCGTTACAAACTCTTCATTAATAGCCACCATCACTCTATCAAGCGATTGTAAACAATAGTTTGCTTTGAGCCATCCCTTTAATTGCTGAACTGTCATTTCTTGTTTCTCGGAAATTACTAATTGATCTAATCCGACTTCCTCACGCAAATTTGCGAACAGTAAAATTGTAATCATCTTCTCATTCTTCCTTCTTCGGTTTTCCTTCTGGATAAGGTGTATTTTCAAGTTGATCTCCAATCCACATCGTTCCATCTTCCCAAAATTCTTTTTTCCATATTGGGATGATTCGTTTTATACGTTCAATCGCGTATTCATTCGCTTCATAAGCTACTTTACGATGTGGTGATGAAACTGCAATGACTACCGCAATATCCATTATTTCTAGCCGTCCTACTCGGTGCGTAATTGCTACTTTTGCGTCCGGCCACTTTTCATTTATTTCTTCCCCAATTCTCGTAAGTTGTTTTACTGCCATCGGTTTATATGCTTCATACTCTAAATGTAGCGTTCGTTTTCCTTTTGTTAATTCTCTCACTGTACCAATAAAAGTTGTAATCGCACCTGCTTCTCTTCTTGCGACTTTATTCGTTACTTCTTCAACTACAATCGGTATATCGACAATTTCAAATAGCACTTGTCCCATTAGAATCACCTCTCACTTTATAAAATGTCCAAGGCCATTCACTACCTTCGTTATCTTCCAACAAGAGAACATCTACGAACATATCTTTTTTATACTCTCTCGTACCACCTGGAAGTACAATAAATATATTTGTCTCTGCTAGAGAAGAAACTGAGCTAGATTTATCAAACCCTGACGGATAAGCGATTAACTGCCCTTCGTTATATGTTAGTTTTCCTCGTACAAACCTTGTAAATGGATTTGGCTTTAAAAAGTCTTCTCCTAATAACGCTTTTTCTCTTTTTACATGTGCTTTTTCACTAAACATATACGTTCGAATACAAGGTCTTACAAACAATTCAAATCCTACGTAACAAGCAGATGGATTTCCTGATAAACCGAATAATAACTTGCCATTTAATTGCGCTACAGTCGTAACACTTCCTGGCCGCATTGCAATTTTATCGAAAAGAACTGATGCACCTAATTTTTCATATATAGCTGGCAAATAATCGTAATCCCCTACTGATACACCACCTGTTGTAATGAGCATATCTACTTGGCTTAATGCTTCTTTTACAGCCGTAAAACACGTATGAAAATCATCGCTAAACTTCCCAAAATATTTTACTCTTCCGCCTGCTCTTCGAATTTGAGACAATATCATATACGTATTACTATTTCGGATTTTCCCTGGCTGTAATGAATCGTTTACATCCAGTAATTCACTGCCAGTCGCTAATAGTCCAATTACAGGCTTTCTCGCAACTGGCACCTCGCTATACCCGAACGTAGCAAGAAGAGCTGAAATACCTGGATGAATGTATGTTCCTTTCTTTGCAAGAACCGTTCCTTTACGAGCATCTTCACCTTGAAAAGAAATATTATCGCCCGCTTTGAATGACCGCTTCAATTCCATATACTTACTGCCAGCCTCCTCATATTGACGAGTCAGCTCTAGCATAACAACTGCATCACATCCATTCGGAATCTGTGCTCCCGTCATAATTCGAACTGCTTGAAACGGACCTACTTTCTCATCGAATAGCGATCCTGCACCAATTTCACCCACTACTTCAAATACAATTGGCGTTTCATAACTTGCTAAATTCGTATCTTCTGCTCTAATAGCAAATCCGTCATACGGGGAACGATTGAATGAAGGTACATCATGGTCAGCTACTAAATCCTCTGCTAATATACGTCCATAAGCTAATTCAATAGGTAGTAGCTCCTTTAATCCTTTATGAGCAAATCCCATTACTTTACGAACAGCGTCTTCAACCGTAATTGGCACTCTTCTTTCCATTATTGACAACCCTTTCTATTAACCGAATACGCGATAATATAATTGTTTCACTTTCGAAATATCATTTGTACCATGAATGAAAACACGACCATCTCGAAAAATAACAACGCGGTACTCATCTATTTGGCAAGATAGTAAATACGGATTCCGATCTACTTTTCCTAGTTTACTTAATACTTTTTCTATATCATCAAAATTGTACTGTCTATTTTCTACCGGTCTAATTTGAACTGTATTTCTTCCGCACAAAACAGCTACCTTCGTTTGGTTTTCGTATGATAAATAAGGATAAGTTCGATTCAAACCACATGAGAGACAAGCGTCTGTTTTTATTTTCCCTAGTTTTATAAAATGGTTTTGATTACTCCATATATCAAACATGAAAAATGGTTTTCTAATAGTTGAAAAATCTTCTACTAAAATTTTGAGTGCTTCCGCCACCTGATATGCTGCGACGATTTGTACAGTCGGGCTAATAATTCCAGCTGTATCACACGTCACACCTGTAACTGGAATGTTCTTCAGCACACAATGTAAACACGGTGTCTTTTGCGGAATAATTGTATAACTCATACCATACGAGCCAACGCAAGAACCATATACCCACGGGATATTATGTTTTTGTGATAAATCATTTATTATAAATCGGATATCGAAATTATCTGTTGCATCAATTATTACATCAACATTTTCTAATAGTCCTTCCAAGTTTTCTGCACATGCATCCATTACGAAAGCATCTATTTGTACTTCCGAATTAAGTTTTTCTAGCCGATTTTTAGCAGCAATTGCTTTTGGCAATTTCTCTCTCGCATCTTCTTCAGAGTACAATTGTTGTCTTTGTAAATTACTCCATTCAACGTAATCACGATCAATAATCGTCAACTTGCCAATACCTGCACGTACGAAACTTTCAGCACTTGCACTTCCTAATGCGCCTGCTCCTACAATTAACACATGTTTATTTCTAATTTTTTCTTGCCCTCCATTCCCAATTGGTTTGAACAACTGTTGTCGTGAATACCGCTCAGCCATTACATACCCTCCCTCTCACGAACTCTATTTCATATTAGAATGTTGTTTTTGATAACAAGAGAAGTAAGCAAATCCAACAAATCCAGCTCCTCCAATTACATTTCCAATAAAAACAGGAACAAAATTTCTAGCAAGATCCATCCACGTCAGATGACCTGCAAAAATAACTGCTGAGATGACAAACATATTTGCTACTACTTGCTGAAATCCAATCACTACGAATGCCATAATTGGAATCCAAATTCCGATTATTTTTCCGACAAAATCACTTGTCCCATAAGCGAGCCAAAGCGCCAAACAAACGAGCCAATTACACCCAATTGCTAAAATTAAAGTTCTTCCAAAAGATTCATGTAACTTGCCTTCCGCTATCGCTACTGTTTTATTTAAATAATCCCCCTCTGTTAATCCGCCAAGATGGCCGAAACAATACGCTACGAAAATAGCTCCTACAAAATTCATGAAAGTAATCCAAATCCAGTTATTCAGCACACTGACCAATGTAATTTTCTTTGCATAAAGCGCCATAGACATTGACATCATATTTCCGGTAATTAATTCTCCTCCTGCTAATACGACCAACATGAGTCCAACAGGAAAAACCGCTCCTCCTAAAACATTTACTAAACTCCCCCAGCGCTCAGGTAAATTACCTAAAACGCGAATGTTAAGTAAAAAACCGAGCGAAATAAATGCTCCTCCTAAAAAACCGAGAATAAGCATTGCTGGCAAGGTCTGACTTACTTTTTGAACACCGGCCTCAATGACAAGCTCAGCAATTTGTTCCGGTTTATGAAATGCCATTACTAATTCCTCCATTTTCTCCAAATAAAAAAGCAGCTTCAAAAAACCTCTTCAAAATAAAGGTTTTTGAATGCTGCTTAATTTCTCTGCACATCTTTTACAGAGAGATCAATCATCACTTTTACTATAAAATAGAAAATCTACAATTCTTGTACACCTTCCATTTTTCACTTTTATGTCAACTTTATATTAACCACCTATATGTGACATTTCAATTTTAGGCATAGCTTTTTTATTACTATTACTTAAGCGTTCATCTGAATAACGATCTTCTCGGTTGTTCCATATGTCGCGTACGATATCTGTTATTTCCTCGTCAGTGTAGTCAGATCGAAGCAGTTCTCTCAAGTCATTTCCTTTAGAAGCGAACAAACACGTATATAATTTTCCTTCTGCAGAAATACGTGCTCTCGTACATGAGGAACAGAAGGAATCTGTTACTGATGAAATAATACCTATTTCTTCATCACTTCCAATATAACGATAGCGAGTCGCAACCTCACCTGCATAATTCGCTTCTATCCGTTCTAATGGCATAACTTGATGAATCGCATCTACTATTTCTTGTTTAGAGACAACCTCTTTTAACTCCCAACCGTTATAATTTCCAACATCCATATACTCAATAAAACGAAGAATATGCTTATTTTCCTTAAAGTATTGCGCCATCTGCAAGATGTCCTGTTCGTTTTTCCCCTTTTGAACGACCATGTTTATTTTAATTTTCATACCAACTTCAGCTGCAGCTTGTATTCCTTCCAGAACCCTTTGTACTTTGCTTCTATTACCATTTAAATAGAAAAAACGCTCTTCTTCTAAGGAATCTAAACTAACTGTCACACGTGATAAACCCGCCTTATATAAATCAGGAGCAAACTTTTTAAGTAACGATCCATTGGTTGTTAAGCCGATATCCTCCACACCATCTATTTTATTAAGGCGCTCGATAAGCTTTGGAAGCCCTCTTCGAAGTAACGGTTCTCCACCTGTAATTCGTAGCTTTCGTACACCTAAAGAAACGAAAATACGTGTTATTCTTTCAATTTCATCAAAAGATAAAATTTTATCATTAGACAAAAACGAATAATCAGGACCAAATATTTCTTCTGGCATACAATAACGACAGCGAAAATTACAGCGATCAGTAACAGAAATACGTAAATCCTTTAAAGGACGTTGTAGTTTGTCTAATGTGAAAGATTTCATATTTATTGCCTCGCTTTTACTTATTTTATATTTAAAATACGCTCTGGATGCGTATATACATTTAAGGATTGATTCCGAATAAATCCTATCGTAGTAATACTTAATTCTTCTGCTAGCTGCAAAGCCAACTCAGTTGGAGCTGATTTTGACAATATAATTTCACAACCAATTTTTGCAACTTTCAATAATATTTCCGAAGAAATACGACCACTAAAAACAATGATTTTATCTCTTATAGAAATATTATTTTTTAAGCAATAACCGTAAATTTTATCTAACGCATTATGCCTTCCGATATCCATTCGACTTAAAATAATACCATTCACATCGCACAAAGACGCATTATGAACGCCCCCTGTATGACGAAATGTCTCAGCAGATTGCTGCATTTCTTTCATTAATCGAAAACAGTCTTCTGCAGTAACTTGTACATGCACGCCATTCATTTTCTTTGCGCTTAATGCATCATTTGCAAAGACAAATCCTTGTCTACTCATACCACAGCATGAAGTAATATAACGTTTATTTTGCATTTGTTCGTAATACGGATTTACTTTTGCCGTCGTGACATGTACAAATCCTTCTTTCTCTTGCACCCATATGTCATCAATATCTTCATACTTCCGAATGATTCCTTCAGATGCTAAGAAGCCTATTACCATATCTTCTATATATTCTGGAGTACTAACCATTGTAACAAACTCCTGTCCGTTCATTTTAATCGTGACTGGAAACTCTGTTACAATGCTGTCCTCTATATGTTTAAACGCCCCTTGCTCATAACGAAAGATTTCTCTTTCTACCTGTATCGGTTTCACGATCAGTATCCTTCTCTCACGTTATATTTTTATCAAAAACAAATACCGAAACTGCAATATCTTCTTCTACTTTCATATCTGAAAATAGGTTCACTAATTTCGCTCCAACAAGTTCCTCCAAATGTTCACGGGAATTCGCAGCATATACTTCTTGAATCATTTTCGTTCTAGCCATATGGACCATTTCCGCACCGTCCATCGTACTTGAAATGAATTTTTCAGTAGGTGTTAAGTTTCCATAAAGAGTCGCGATCGCCATGTTTTCTGCAAAAACAGTATGAATTCGTTCTGGCCCTTTTCCGAAAAGTTCTTTTCGAAGTTTTCGTATCATATCATTAAATTCATGTACTTTTTTTGACATACAATTATACCTCCCAAAAGCCTCATTTTACTTTATTATATATTTTACCAAAATGAGCCTTCCGCCCAAACTATTTCGTACAAACATTTGGGCGAAAAGGTTCACTTAATGAAGTTTATTCTTCTTTTAATCCTTTTCCCATACCTTTTAAGAAATGAAGCCCAAACCCGATAGCACGGTTAATATCTGGGTCTTTCAATACTTTCATAAGATCGAATACCCCTACTTTTTTATTACTCTCTAGATGTTCATTACCCTTTTCTAGCCCTACTAATAAGCTACCTATAAGCTTTTTCGTAAGCTCCGGATCAAGTTCTGTTAAAGCACCCGCAGCCCCCATCATATTATTAATTAAATTTGTAACAGGCTCACGAGTCACTTGGCCAAGAACAATCTTTGCGATTGGTTCTTTCGCCTTTAGCATAGAATTTGCTGCTTCTAGCATGCCAATATCATTCAATTCCCCTACTATATTAAACATTTGATTTAGAGCGTCTTCATTATTAGCTAGAAGCTCTTTTAAATCATCTAATTTTTGCTGTTTTATTTCTTCCTCAGTTAATTCTTGTTTTTGAATCATTTTTATAGGTGCAGCCATATTTTTCTCCTCCTACTTATCCGTTAAATGCACATACCCTTGACGCGCCCACTTACGATGTACCTCAATACCGGCTTGAGGGTGACGTTTTTTATTACGTGGGTTCGCTTTTGGCATCGGATTTTCGCCATCAACTTCTAACACTTCCATACGTACTTTCGTCTGTTTATAAGCAGGTGTATTCGTACGTGTGTCAACTGCAGGACCTGTTAAGAAATTAATTGCCGTTTCATTGTCAGTAGAGTTCATCGGTAAATATAACTCATTCGCTTTTACACGATCTGTTACAAGTGCACGTAATTTTAACGCTCCAAAAGGAGAAATGAGACGAACTAATGAACCTGTTTTCACTCCGCGTTCTTTTGCAAGTGCTGGAGAAACTTCAACGAAAACGCCAGGTACTTTCGTTTGAATACCTGTTGATTTATTTGTCATATTCCCTTCATGGAAATGCTCAAGCATACGCCCGTTATTAATGTGAAGATCGAACTCCGCTGGGAATTCAGCTGGACGTACCCAGTCAGCAATCGCAAAACGAGCTTTTTTATCCGGGAAGTTAAATCCTTCTTGGAAAAGTAGTGGTGTATTCGATCCATCAAAACTTCCCCAATGGAAACTATGCCATCCTTCAAGTACTTCATAGTTTGCTTGTGAGAATAGTGGTGATAAACTTGCCATTTCAGCAAATATTTCACTCGGATGGCTATAATTCCAGTTTGCACCTAATTTATTCGCAACTTCCTGCACAATCCACCAGTCTGGCTTCGCATCTCCAAGCGTAGGAAGAACTTGATAGAGTCTTTGTACACGTCGTTCTGTATTTGTAAAAGTACCTTCTTTTTCAAGAGACGGTGCTGCCGGTAATACAACATCTGCATATTGAGCAGTTTTAGATAAGAAAACATCTTGCACAACGAAGAAATCAAGGCTTGATAGCACTTCATGTACATGGTTCGCATTAGAGTCTACAAGAGCCATGTCCTCTCCGACAAGATACATAGCTTTCATTTTCCCCTCGTCAATTGCATGCAACATTTCAATATTATTAAGACCTGGTTCACTATTAATTTTCACTCCGTAAGCCATTTCAAATTTCGCACGTTCCATATCGTTCGTAACGTGCTGATATCCAGGGAGCCATCCTGGTAAAGTACCCATATCACAAGCACCTTGCACGTTATTATGACCTCGAAGCGGATATGCACCAGCACCTGGACGACGATAATTACCTGTTGCAAGAAGTAAGTTTGAAATCGCAGCGGAAGTATCAGATCCACCTGTATTTTGCGTTACTCCCATACCCCAAAGGATACATGTACCATCTGCATCACGAATCATTTCAGCCATTTGAATAAGTGTTTCTTTTGAAATGCCAGTCATTTCTTCTGCGTATTCAAGTGTATATTCTGTAAGACTCTCTTTGAAATCTTCAAAGAAGTTTACGTTCTCATCAATAAATTGTTGATCGTGCCAACCTTGATCAATCATATATTTCGTAACAGCCATTAGCCATACTTGATCTGTTCCTTGTTTTGGACTAATAAAGACGTCTGAACGCTCTGCCATTTCTGTTTTACGAAGATCAGCCACAATTAATTTTTGTCCGTGTAATTTATGCGCACGTTTAATACGTGTAGCTAAAACAGGATGACCTTCTGTCGGATTACAACCTACAATAATAACAAGACCGGATTGTGCGATATCTTTAATCGTTCCAACGTCTCCGCCCATACCAATTGTACGGAATAATCCGTCTGTCGCTGGTGATTGACAATAACGTGAGCAGTTATCAATATTATTCGTTTCAAATACTTGTCGAGCTAATTTTTGGATCACATAATTATCTTCATTCGTAATTTTAGAGGAAGAAATAAAACCGATAGCGTCTTTACCGTACTCTTCTTTAATAGACCCTAGTTTACTTGCAACTACATTCAACGCTTCTTCCCATGTAGATTCAACAAACGTTCCATTTTTACGAATTAAAGGCTTCGTAATTCGTTCTTTAGAATTTACGAAATCCCAGCCAAATTTTCCTTTTACACAAGTAGAAATTGCGTTAACTGGTGCATCAGAAGAAGGCTGTACTTTAAGGATTTTACGCCCTTTCGTCCACACTTCGAATGAACAACCTACACCACAAAATGTACATACTGTTTTCGTTTTCTTCGTACGAGTATCACGCATAGCCGCTTCCACTTCTGATACCGCAAAAATACCGCTATATCCAGGCTCAACTTCTTTAATTAAATCTACCATCGGTTCAAGAATATCTAGTTTTAATCCCGTCATAAATCCAGCTTCACCAAGTATCGTTTTCTCCATTAAAGCGTTACAAGGGCAAATCGTTACACATTGACCACAACTAACGCATGAAGAATCATTAATATTTACTCCTTCATCCCAAATAACTCGTGGGCGTTCCGCTTCCCAGTCTATCGATAACGTTTCATTTACTTGTAAGTTTTGACACACCTCAACACATTGACCGCATGCAATACATTGATTAGGGTCATAGCGATAAAATGGATGCGTCATATCAACTTCACTTACATCTACTTTCGGTTCATAAGGATATTTTTGATGTTCAATTTCCATTAATTCTGCTGTATTATGCAACTTACAGTTCCCATTGTTGTTGTCACATACTGTACAGTATAATAAATGATTTTCTAGTAACCGATCCATCGCCTCTGTTTGTGCTTCTTTCGCTCGACCAGAAGCCAGTTCAATGTTCATACCTTCCGTCGCCACTGTCGAACAAGAGCGCATTAACTTTCCGTTAACTTCTACAATACAAGTGTCACATGTTTGAATAGGATCTACTTCTGGCACGTAACAAATTTGCGGATGTTCAACCCCGTTCTCATTAATAACACCCAATATCGTTGAACCGGGCTCCGCTGTATACTTTTTTCCGTCAATTGTAATATGAACCATGTTGTCATTCATGGTCTTTCCCCCTTTTTGAGAATAAAAAAACTCCACCACGAAAATATACGCACCACATTTCGGCACGTTATTATCATGGTGGAGTAGTTTATTAGCACATCTTGCTAAAATACCAATCCATTTATTCATAAATAAAACGATAGATTCATAACAGGTCATATCACGATTCCATCTTTAACACTATAATTATAGCGTTAAATTTAAAAATATACAATATAAAATTTAAACTACGCATATGTCCGTATGAAACTATCCATAATAGCCCATATAAAGTAAACTATAATCAGTGGCGATTTCGCAACAATAAATGTTCTTACTATGAAACGAAAAATCAGGACCGGCTATAGCGATAATCGCTTCCAATTTAATATAAAAATGAATTTTAATATAGCGGTATCTGAGATGACATTCAACATGAATATAGATGCTGATAAAAAGAAATTAACTTCACTTATTACGAAACAACTAAACGAAGATTTAAACGATTTAATCCACAAAATTCAAAAACAGCAACTCGATCCATTCGGATTTGGTGATTATGCGAGAGCATTTCAATATAAGAAATGGAAAGAGGTTGAAAGCGATTGGCCTAGTGCTTTTTCAAAAGCTACTGTAAAAGTAAAACCTACTATTAAAATTTTAGAAAACGAGATTATTAAATAGCAAAAACACGCTACTTGTTCTTATACGTTTAAAGAGCAAGTAGCGTGTATCATTTTTATTTTGAAGCTTCCTATATAGTTACGCTTCTGTTTCTGGTTCTTCGTTTTCCGCTTGTTCCAATCTTTGCTGCTCTGCGAGTTCAGCTGAAATCATCCCATAATAAATTTCTGGATACAATCCAAATATTTGATATACACTTCCTAAAAACGGCATCGGAATCCCTCTTTTCTAAAGTTGTATTGCCACTTTTAAGGATTCCCTTTTCATTCATTATACATTCGTTTTTGGCGTTTCTTCTTCATCATGAACGCTTAATAAATTTTGCCACTTTTTATAAGGAGCACTATTTGGATCTACATAACCTTTTGCGTACGAACGATCCCACAATTGTTTAATAAACATTTCTTTCTCTTTCTTTGCAACCATATCGGCACCTGTACCGTAATAGTTTTGGAAATATAACTCAATTTCATCAAGGAATAACCTTAATAATTCATCAGAAGTTTCTTCTAACGTTGGGTCATATTTTGCTTCACGGTCATACATTAAAATCATATCTAAAATATTATGGACATGCTCTTTACGAAGCCATCTAATATCTTGAGCACCTAATACAAATGGATGTGTATATAAATGTCCACCTTGTATCATCGCCTTTTCTTGTTCTTCTTCAAATCTGGACAAGATGTTTTCATAAATAAATGGGTTATGGAGCAACGCTCTGTGTAATTTGTAACTTTCGCTTGAAATATTTTTTCCCATCGACTGAATTAAAAAGCTACGTCCAACACCGTTATATTGATACACGAACTGGCCATCAACAGCAACTAAACTAATCCAGCGATATATATACGCGTATAGAAGAGCTCGATTACATTTATCATAATCTAACTTCGTTTGCGTTGCATTTAAATCTGGCATGAATGCTGGTAAGTGCCAATACTTATCTAAATGCGGTGTTAAACTAGATTTTTTACTATTTAATTTATTCACACGGCGATAATAAGATTGAAAATAATCACCTTTATCATTCATAAATCCATTTGCAATATGTCCAGATGAAAGCTTAGGAAAGTCTTGCAAAGATAAACCGTAATGCGCACGATAACAAATGACTTCAAATGGTGAAAAAGCTTCGTGTACTGTATCTTTTTCTTTAAACATTTCTTGAATTAATTCCTCTTGCAGTTCTTTCTTTAAAGATGGGTGTATCCCCCAATATTGTAATTCCCTATGATGGGAAACTTTTGGCACGAATGGGCTAGCTAAATGGAACAAGTCTTCAATTTTTTCACGAACGTATTCATCACGATCACGCTTCTTATAATCCGCTTCTTTGCGTAACGCCTCAACGATATTTAGCTCTAATTTATCACGATAGCGTATTTGTAATTCATCGTAGCAATAACTTAATATGTGCTCACGATAAAAGTCTTCTACCTTTTTCGATTGAATCTCTTCTGTTTTCGCATCTCGGCAATATTCCCCGTACAAACTCATATAAATTTCCGCAGATATATCTTTCGGTAATACACCTAAATTTAAATGTTGCTGCATATCTTGCCAAATCTTTTCTTGCAACTTCTCTTCAGCTAATACGTATACATTCGTTGGATTTGTTTTCCCTTCAAATTCCTTGCTTCGTTTTTGAATTTCAAACAATAAATTTTCACGTGTTTCATGTAAATTATCAAAAAACCTTTCCCAATATTGAATCATTTTGTTAACTGCTTGATATAGTGATTGATACACGAGTTCTAATAGCATTTCTTTACGATACTCGTTTAATTTGTGTACGTACTGCGTTACAATATCTTCAAATTCTTTTTTAAACAAACGTTGCTGATTATTAATCATTTTTCCAAACCAGCCTTGTTGCTGCGCAATTTCTACTCGGCGCACAGCTGTTACCGTTCCATCAATATTACTCACATTAAATTTCTTATCGTAGTTTTGAATTAAATTACGCTTTTGCTCATTATTTTCATGTAGTCGATTCATTTTTTCTACTAACTGTTTTCGAATTTCATACAACATAAAACGAGCTGATACTGGATGAACAGGATCTGTTTTCTTTAAAAACCATGTATTTAGTTGATATGACTGTCCCTCAGAACCACTTGGTGAAAAACGGTCTGATTCAATCATGTCATACAATAGTGTCGTTACATGTTCATGTACACGGCTTGGAATCGCATACGCATATAAACGAACCGCATGATCCACCCTTGCTACTTCACCTTTCATTTGCTCCATCATTTTCAGCTTCGCAGCCGAAATTTTACACTCATGCTGCAGACGATTTAATTCCTCGTCTTTTTGCACCGTACGCTGTACATAACTTTCTACAGCTTCTAAAAACAGTTTAGATTTCGCAACACCGACCTTACCGCCTTCTGCTCCTTCACGTGTTTCATTGTACATTTGTCTATAGAAAATATGAGCCTGTTCAGGACGAGTAGCAAGATGTTCTAAGTCTTCTAAATAACTTTTCCCGCGCTCTGGCTTTTCACGCTGCATACCACGTTTTACATCTTGGTCATATCTTTGCTTCTTCTCTTGAAACAACTGATCTAAATGAAGCCAAGATTCATCTAAACCTTGCACGGCCCATTTTAAAGCACAATATTTTAACACGTGCTCATATGGATAAATAATCTTTGCCGTTCCTGCCCCGCAATATCGTCCTTTCCCGCTTGATTCTGCTAATTGCTGAATTTGATTATCTTCCTGTGCAAAATGATTTGCAGACATCGGACTAAATAACTGTAAATAAATCGTATTTGCCATTTGCTCCATATAATCTGATAAATTATGCAGATGGTGTCCATGCAGATTTTCGTAATCGTATAAGAAACAATAATTGTACGGTAAATGATGTTGTTTAATTGTATGATTCGTTCTGCCGTCTTCATCTACTTGGTCAGGTCGATATTCTAATTCAATTGTAACGCCACCGCGTTTTGATAATTCTCCGGTAGAACCGAGTGTAATGGCATGTAATTCTTTTAACGATGCATAGCCGTTTGCTTGCACCGTTTCAAATTCTTTCGCACTAACCGTTCTCGTCTTCACTAACACATCAGGCATTAGAAACGCACCACGTATTAAAATGTTGTGGTGTTGCAATTTCTTCCGAAGCATTTCACGTAAATATAATGCAATTTGTAGAAACATCCCTGAACCTGTTCCACCCGCTAGTGATGTTACTATAATGACACGCACACCATATTCCGTTTGATCACTTGTAACCGGGAAAATTTTCTCGATTTCTTGCCAAAAGGAGGTGAGTTTATCTTCTTTCATTGCAGCACGTAACGCTAGACGTGAAATAACGCGCAACTGTCCTGCTCCTTCTGTCAGTGGTTTATCAAGTATAGTCGGGTCCATTGGAAACCACTCTGGAATCGTCGGATCTCCCGCAATATACTCCCTAGGCGTTTTACTAGAACTCGTTTGCGTCTTAAACTTTCGAATATGATCAAATTTACTCAATGTATTCACATCAGTATCAAATACGTGCATTGCTACCTTTTTTCGGCGCTCCTCAGGTAGCCTTTCATATATTTGATGTGTCACAGTACTACCGATTCCACCTAAACCAATTAATATTGTTGGAACTTGTAACGTCATGTGAACCACCTTCCTATTCTTGCTTGTTTAAAAAGAGGGGGGAAGATAGTACTCTACTCTTTTCCCCATCTATTATTCACACTCGTATTTATAAATCTCCTTACCATATCCTCTATCAATTACTAAAAGTTCATTTGGATATAATGTCTTATGTTCCATTCCAACCTCATCCTCTGTTATAAACATCCCATCAATAATCATTCCTACTACTTGTGACTCTTTCGCTACAAATATTGATTTCGATCCTTTCTTTGCTATAAACGTAACGGATTGCACAGTCTTTCTTTCTGCTCTATACGGAATACCAAAATAATGTTTCCACCATTTATTTTTAAGTAACTCTGGCTCAGATTGATATAACCAATCTTTCGCTACCTCTTGATCCCATTCGTAATACAATAGTGCTTTACGGTGAAATCTTGGACGGACAATCCATCCTAAAACGATTATTCCTACTATTAACAGTAATAAAGTGATAGGAATAACAAACTTAAAAATAAGCGCATACTTTTCATAAAACGGTGCATTTTGAATATGAAGTGATATTTTTTTCTTTACTTCTTGTAATTTTGAATCCTGCACTACGATGGTAGCTTCTACGGTGCCGGTATCTGTAAAATTGAATGTGTCGGAGTAATGAGGTCGAGGATAAATATAAATTTGATTACCATGTTGTTTTATTTCATAGTTGATTGATTGTTTAGATGTGACACCAGTAGATTTTAATAGTTTCTTTACAGCCTCTTCTTTCATCGGCTTACCATCTAACTGTGGTTGTATAATAAACGGTTTACTATTCTCTAAATTTGATACTTTTTCTTCATAATCTTTCGTGACAGTTTGAAGTGATAATTCAGGCTTTTTAGTTGTTTCAATTTTAAATTCTTTCGTCTGTCTGTAGAATCCTTTTATGTTCATATGAACTTTCCCACGTACTAATCCTTTAGTAAGCTTAGTTTCGTAATAAAACACATGTCTTTTATCGTCCCACTTCATTGCATATTGCTTTCCGTCTATTTCTACTTCTGCCTGGAAGTAAGAAGACTGAACTGGCAACTCAGTAGGCTTTGCTTCAATAACAGCTGTCACATCTTCATACATTTCCTCAACTTTTTTTCTATCCTTATCTTCTTTGTCATAAGTAGAAACCGTATAATTAAGCGCCGGTTCAACAAGTACTTGTAACCCTTCTTTCTCAATATCCTGGTCCACTTCTATCGTATAAGTTCCTGGTTTAATAACTTCCTCATTTTCCGTACTTATATGAACTATATTTCCGAATAATTTCGCTTCTCCTGGTGCATGTATGGAAAAAGAAGATTGTAATTGTAATGGTTTAGAAATTTGTGTGACCTGATAATTAGACAAAGAAGGTGATTGTTGTACAAGTGTCATACGCTTTAAAGGAAATGGTGTTGTAATCTCTACTTTTTTTCCTACTACTTTCGTTTTTACAATCGATTCAACAGAGGAGAATGGATCACGATTTGCTACTAATGCTGCCACTTGATTGACACTTTTTACGATGCCATCCTCTCCACTAGATGGCATCGTAACTCCATTTATCTCTTTCTTCCATATTTCTTTAAACGTATTTAGTTGTGCCTTTTCCTGCTGTCCTAAATCCTCTTCCATCGTAATTAAAATTGGATGTAACGATATCTTTTTTACATCCATTTCTTTCTTAAACTGTGCTAACTTCTGTGTAATTTGTTCTTTTCCGCCAACCTTATCTTTCTCTAAATCATTAAATGCCCCGTCAGTTAATACAATAAGCCAAAATTCACGTTTCCCATCTATATCTGCTTCCTTTTTTATAGATTGCATCGCGGTTTCTACTGCGCTAAACGGAGTATTTAAATACGTTTTCCATGCTCCAATTCCCTCAATTTCCGTTTGTCTCTTATCCTTCGTTAACGAAATGTTTAATGGATCATTCGGCTTGCTCATTGGAACGTAGGAAAATTTATCTTTTTCATCTAATAGCGCAACTAAACTTTGCAAAGCGTAATTGGCATATTTCCAGCGATCGTTATTTCTCATGCTGCCCGAATCATCATATACAAGTGAAACAACCCTTTCCTTTGCCTCCTCTCCTTTTGCAAAAGTCCAAAAAGGATGTAACCATATAAATAGAAACAACATGAATGTGGCACAAATTCGAATTTTCATGATGAGGCTTCGCCACCTTTGTAGACAAATTCCTATGTTTAAATTTATGAGAGGATACAAGATATATGACTTGTATTTTAGGACAACGAACACACCATAAAATTATTATGTAAATAGTTATATTAACTTGGTAATATTTCCTCTCGCACTCTCTACCCCATTATATAAGTAAAAAAAGCCTGTTTAAGCTCTACACTTAAAACAGACTTTTCCTACTTTTTATATTCAAAACACTTAGCAAAAAGTTTGATTTATTGCTTCACATATACCTTAACAACTGGATTATCTTTATTATCCGTATGCAAGCGTATATTCTCTTCACTTGTACTATAAATACTAGCTAATAACATAATCGTTAACACATTAGGAGTTTTTGCATCGCTCCCGTATTTTCTTTCCAGTGCTTCCTTATATTCAAAATCCAAATCCCCCTGCACATATGTATACACTTCAAAGCCATCTTCTAAATTGCAAACTACTGTATCAATAATGTCTGCCCCTACTTGCTTCTTCATTTCCTCTCGCAATGCTTCAATAAACTCTTCCCACGGTACTTCGTATGTCTGAAACTGATCTGTAGATTTCATGACTTTTCCTCCTTATATATCCTCTTCCTATATTTCCCCTTTCCTATAACAATTATGATAGTTAGGACATTCGTACAAGCCGCACTTGTCCCCTTTACATATCGTATTACTGTAATGCGGAAGGAGGAAAGAACATGCATAGACAAAAATGTTATGATACGTGCCGACGTTATTTCGGTAAAGTCGTTCGCATTGAAGATCGTGATGGTCGCATTCATTTAGGGAAAATAATTGATGTGACAAATAGCTCTGTATGGATTGAACCAGTGCAACAGCACTCATCTTTTGATTCAGGATTCGGATACTACGACGCATATGCAAACGGTGGTTGTGATCTTTGCGGCGGCCTTAACAGATGTGATAGTTGTGGATTTGGTTGTGGTGGTGGATTCAGCGGCTGTGGATGTGGCGGTCGTGGTTGTGGTAGTTGCGGCGGCTGGGGAGGCGGCGGTTGTGGCTGGGGTGTTGAACTCGGATTTGGTTTCATCTTCGGAATTACATTGGCTGCATTATTTTTCATTTAACATAAGTAAAGAGTTGACTACCTTTAGCCAACTCTTTTTCTTTATTTTTCACATATAAAAATACGATGGCCTAAAATATGTTGGTACATAAGTCGTACATTTTCATGCTGTACCCATGCCTCATATAACTCATTCGGAATAAATTGTGATACATTCCATTCTGGCTCTTCTATATAGCTAGAGATTGTTTCTGCAATTGTGCCACCGCCAGCAATTGTAACCCGCCTAAAGTTTGCTTTCTGAAATAATTGAATCCACTCACTCTCAGTTAATAGTTCGTTCATGCCATATAATTGGGCGATTTTCTCTTCCTCTTCCCTCCCAATGTGGGCATTAATAATCATTTCAATTACAACTAACTTTCCGTCCTTCTGTAATACACGATAGCACTCCGAGATAACCCTTTCTTTCTCTGTAAAAGCAAGTATCGATTCTCCGAGTACCAATTCAAATGAGTCATGCAAACAAGGTAATTGCTCTGCCTTTCCTTCAATTAATTGAATGTCTATTCCTTCAAACGACCATCTATCTTTCGCCTTCTGAATCATAATCTCATTCTGTTCAACCGCCGTTACTTTATAACCACATTCTTTTGTCATATACGCTGCTGTTTTCCCCGTACCACAGCCTATCTCAAGGACGTTAGCTCCATATCTAAAAGGCAGTTGTGCTAACAATTGTTTTGTTAACGTAAAACCGCCAGGATGAGCACTCCCTATTCCGTAATACGCTAAGAAATCGATGTATGTGTTTCGTTTCATAGAATTCTCCTTTAAATTTTCTATAATACATATATTCACCCATCAATAAATCGTGCACATAAAAAAAGCATTTCCTAGTGCTATACCGCAACTTGAAAATGCTCTTCTCTTTTTTTTTATTTCTCTTCTACATACGCCCATTTAAAGCTATATTCCGGACTAATATTATGTTTCACAATCCCCTTTACATTTGGTTTCATAACATATGATCTACCACTTTGATATAAAGGTACAAGCGCTACATCATCTTCAATTAACAATTTTTCTGCTTTCCCTAACTCTGTCCAACGTTTTTTCGCATCAGCCATCCATTCCGTCTTACTTTTAGTAATAATGTCATCATATTTTGAATTTGAATAGCTCATCTGATTCTGCGAATTTTTTGTTTCAAACATATCAAGGTATGTCATTGGATCCGCATAATCTGGATTCCAGCCGCCATATGAGAAATCATAATCTTGGTCTGATTCTAATTTTAGTTTTTGCTTAAATGGCTGCAGTTTAATATTTACTGTTACACCTTTTAAATTCTTTTCAACTTGGTCTTTTACATACTCCCCAACTTTTTTCGCATTACCAGTATCATAATTTAACAGTTCAATTGTTACTTGATCTTTTCCAAGTTCTTTTTTCGCTTCTTCCCAGGCTGCCACTGCCTTTTTGGAGTCTTGTTTTAAACCATTCTTGAACGTTTCTGCAAAATCTTTACCGTCTGGTCCACTCGCTAAACCTTTTGGTACTAAGTAATCCACTGGTTTTGAACCATCATTTAAAATAACATTCGTTAAAGCTTTCTTATCAATTGATAATGCAATTGCTTCACGTAGTTTTTTGCTCTTTAACGGTGTATCTTGCCCACCACGTTTTTGGTTTAGACGTAAGTAAAACGTACTTGTTTCCGAATATGCGCCAAACTCTTCTTTATTATTTCTATACTTATCAACAAATTCACCTGATAAAAGTGTGAAATCAATCGCACCTGTGTCATATAAATTTACTCTAGTAGCTGGTTCTTTTACTACACTATAATTGATTTCTTCTAGTTTTACAGTCTTTTTGTCCCAATACTGCTCATTTTTCTTTAATTTCCAACCTTGCTCATGCTTCCAATCAGTAAGCACAAATGGACCATTATAAAGTGTTGTATCAGACTCTAAACCGAATTTATTCCCTTTTTCTTTCACGAACTTTTCATTTAATGGATAGTAAGACGCAAATGCCATTAAGTTCAAGAAATATGGTACTGGTCTTTCTAGTTCCACTTCAAGCGTATAATCATCTACCGCTTTTACACCTAATGTAGAAACTTCTCCTTTTCCTTGATTAATTGTTTCCGCATTTTTAATATAGTAAGCGATAAATGCATACTCAGCAGCTGTTTTTGGATCTACTAGACGTTGCCATGCAAATACGAAATCTTTCGCTGTTACTGGATCACCGTTTGACCATTTTGCATCTTTACGTAGTTTAAATGTATATTTTTTACCATCCTCGCTTTTTGTGCTAGATTCTGCTACAGCTGGGATTGGCTTATTGTCTTTATCAAGGCGATATAAACCTTCCATCGTATTCCCTAAAATTTGTGAGCCAAGTGTATCTGTATTTTTGGAAGTATCCATCGTCGGAATTTCATTCGTTTCTGTACGATTTAACACTTGCTTTGCCGCATATTTAATATCAGACTTCTTCTCTTCCCCACCATTATTAGACGTTGTAGTCGATTTCTTCTCCCCACCAGAAGATCCAGAACATGCTGTTAAAGCCATACTCATTGCCAAAACTGGTGCTACAACTGCCGTGAATTTTTTCATCTTTTTCTTCATTCTTGTACCCTCCCCAATTATATGTACGAAACTAACTTTGAGAGATTTTCTATGAACATAATTATTAATACCTTTTCACCAATTAACATGCTATTAATTACCCTCATTTTTGAAGTTTTAATAATTTTATTTTTATAGTAACTATGTATTTTACTATTATTACTATACGAATTCTCCCCCATCTACTATATGTCAGTACCACATTTCTTATTCTTCTCTATTTAATTGAATATAAAAAGAGCGTGTTAAAAATAACTTATCTACTTTTAAACACGCTCTTTTTTATTATTTACCTTCCGTTACATAAGCCCACTTAAAGCTATATTCTGGACTAATGTTGTGTTTTACAATTCCTTTTACATTCGGTTTCATTACATACGCTCTTCCTGTTTGATATAAAGGAACTAATCCTGCATCTTCTTCAAGGAATAATTTCTCTGCTTTTCCTAACGTTTCCCAACGCTTCTTCGGATCAGACAGTAATTCATTACCTGCTTTCGCTACCATTTCATCATATTTTGGATTCGAATAACTCATTTGGTTATATGGACTCTTCGATTCAAACATATCAATAAATGTCATTGGATCCGAATAATCTGGACTCCAACCTGCAAACGAAACTTCATAATCTTGTGCTGACTCTAATTTTAATTTTTGTTTGAACGGTTGAATTTTCGTGTTAACCGTTACACCTTTTAAGTTTTTCTCAATTTGATCTTTAAAGTAGTCAGCAATTTTTTTCGCAGTTCCATCATCATAGCTTAGTAATTCAATTGTCACTTGATCTTTACCAAGTTCTTTTTTCGCTGCTTCCCAAGCTGCTGCACCTTTTTTCGGATCATATTTTAAACCATTTTTAAATGTATCTTGGTAGTCTTTACCGTCTGGTCCTGTCGCAAGCCCTTTTGGCACTAATTGATCTGTTGCTTTTGAACCGTTATTTAAAATAACGTTTGCTAAACCTTTTTTATCAATTGATAACGCGATTGCTTCACGTAGTTTTTTGCTCTTTAACGGTGTATCTTGTCCGTTACGCTTTTGATTTAAACGTAAGAAGAATGTACTTGCTTCTGAATACTCACCGTACTCTTCTTTGTTCGATTTATATTTATCAACGAATTCTCCTGATAATAGTGTGAAATCAATTGATCCTGTATCATATAAGTTTACTTTCGTAGCAACTTCTTTTACTACACTATAGTTAATTTCTTCTAATTTTACAGTCTTATTATCCCAGTACTTATCATTTTTCTTTAGCTGCCATCCTTGTTCATGTTTCCATGAAGCCATAACGAACGGTCCGTTATACAACGTTGTATCTGCTTCTAAACCGAATTTATCTCCTTTTTCTTTTACGAACTTTTCATTTAAAGGATAGTAAGATGGGAATGCCATTAAATTCAAGAAATATGGTACTGGTTTTTCTAATTCTACTTCTAGCGTATAATCATCTACCGCTTTTGCTCCTAAATCTGTTAGAGGCTTTTCACCTTTATTAATTGCTTCTGCATTTTTAATATAGAAGGCAATAAACGCATATTCTGCAGCTGTATTTTTATCAAGTAAGCGCTGCCATGCGTATACGAAATCTTTCGCTGTTACTGGATCACCGTTTGACCATTTTGCATCTTTACGTAATTTAAATGTATATTTTTTGCCATCCTCGCTTTTCGTACTAGATTCTGCTGCAGCTGGGATCGGCTTATTATCTTTATCTAATCGATATAAACCTTCCATTGTGTTCCCTAAAATTTGAGAACCTAATGTATCAGTAGATTTTGAAACATCCATCGTCGGAATCTCTTGATTCTCTGTACGATTTAACACTTGTTTTGCCGCGTATTTAATTTCAGATTTTTTCTCTTCCCCACCACCACTAGACGTCGTAGTTGATTTCTTCTCCCCACCAGACCCAGAACACGCTGTCAACGCCATACTCATCGCTAAAACTGGCGCTACAACCGCCGTGAACTTTTTCATCTTTTTCTTCATTTTTGTACCCTCCCCAATTATATGTACGAAACTAATTTTGAGAGATTTTCTAATAACTAGTTATCAGAAAATTCTTATTAATTAATATTCTACTAATTTTTCTAGTTTTGTAAAGTTATTTTTAAAATATTTAGAAAATTTATTTTACTTAACGATAGTAACATTCTATTTTCTATGACATACTACACGTATCCTCCATCTACTACATTTCATTTCTTCTCTACTCTTTCATTTTCACGTTCAATTGTACAATAAAAAAAGTACTTCAAGGCATGTAGACTGCTTTGAAGTACTTTTTCAACTCTATTATTTTTCAGTAACATATGCCCACTTATAGCTGTATTCTGGGCTAATATTATGCTTCACAACACCTTTTACATGCGGTTTCATAACATAAGATCTAGCACTTTGATATAAAGGTACAAGGGCTACATCTTCTTCAAGAAGTAATTTCTCTGCTTTTCCTAGTTCCTCCCAGCGTTTCTTCGCATCACTCATTAATTCCCCACCAGCTTTTTTAATTATTTCATCATATTTCTGATCAGAGAAACTCATTTGGTTATGAGAGTGCTTACTTTCAAACATATCTAAATATGTCATTGGATCCGCATAATCTGGGCTCCATCCACCATATGAAATATCATAATCTTGATCTGATTCTAATTTAAGTTTTTGTTTAAACGGCTGCAGTTTAATATTTACTGTTACACCTTTTAAGTTTTTCTCAATTTGATCTTTTACATATTCCCCAACTTTTTTCGCATTACCAGTATCATAGTTTAAAAACTCAATTGTAACTTGATCTTTTCCAAGTTCTTTTTTCGCTTCTTCCCATGCAGCAGCTGCTTTTTTCGCATCTGGTTTAATACCGTTTTTAAACGTTTCTTGGAAGTCTTTCCCATCAGCTCCAGCTGCTAAGCCTTTCGGCACTAAATAATCTGCAGGTTTTGACCCATCATTTAAAATAACATTTGTTAAATTCTTTTTATCAATTGATAGCGCAATTGCTTCACGTAATTTTTTACTCTTTAATGGTGTATCTTGTCCACCACGTTTTTGGTTTAAACGTATAAAGAACGTACTTGGTTCGTTATACACCCCATATTCCTCTTTATTATTTCTATATTTGTCAACAAATTCACCTGTTAATAAGGAGAAATCAATTTGACCACTATCATATAAATTCACATTAGTTGCTGGCTCTTTTACAACACTATAGTTAATTTCATCTAATTTTACAGTCTTTTTATCCCAATATTGATCATTCTTCTTCAGTTTCCAACCTTGCTCATGCTTCCAATCAGTAAGAACGAACGGTCCGTTATATACAGTTGTATCAGATTCTAAACCGTATTTATCCCCTTTTTCTTTTACGAATTTCTCATTTAATGGATAGTACGATGGGAATGCTACTAAGTTTAAGAAGTATGGTACTGCTTGTTCTAATTCAACTTCTAAAGTAAGGTCATCTACTGCTTTAACTCCTAGTTCTGTTACAGCTTTTTCACCTTTATTAACCGCTTCTGCATTTTTAATTGGGAATGCAATGAATGCATACTCAGCAGCTGTTTTTGGATCTAATAAACGTTGCCATGCAAACACGAAATCTTTCGCTGTTACAGGATCACCATTTGACCATTTTGCATCTTTACGTAATTTAAATGTATATTTTTTACCATCCTCACTCTTCGTACTTGATTCTGCCGCAGCTGGGATTGGTTTATTCTCTTTATCTAAACGGTATAATCCTTCCATTGTGTTCCCTAAAATTTGAGAACCCAAAGTATCTGTACTCTTTGAAGTATCCATTGTTGGGATTTCCTGATTTTCTGTTTTATTGAACACTTGTTTCGCTGCTAATTTTTCTTCTGATTTGCTATCTCCGCCAGAGCTAGAATTTGTGCTTGTCTTCTTATCTCCACCTGATGTAGAACATGCTGTTAATGCCATACTCATTGCTAAAACTGGTGCTACAACTGCTGTTAGTTTTTTCATTTTTTTCTTTTTCACTTTCTGTACCCTCCCTAATTCTTAACGCTCTCATTTAAGAATTTTCTGATAATTCTGTTTTTCTTTATATATTTATCAGAAGATTCTTATTAACTATTATTCTACTAATTTTTTGAGTTTTGTAAAGTGTTATTATTGAAAATTTTTAAAAAATTATTTTTTTACAGTAATATTCATAAAAATTCTATAATCTTTTAAAACACTATACCTCATTGAATTATATGTACTGATTTAATAGTCTTTATATCCCTTAGCTATAAAACACTTGTAAATTATTGTTAATAAATAATGTATATTATAACAAACCCCTTTTCTACAAAAATAAAAAAGTCAGCAAAGCTGACTTTTTATCCGACCATTTTCTCTCTTTTCATTTCCTCTACTATTTTCATATACTTCTCATTATCAAATTCATTTTCACTTTTTGCAACAACTACAGTCGCAATACCATTACCAATTAAATTAACGATAGCACGTGCTTCTGACATGAAACGATCTACCCCAAGTAATAGTGCTAACCCTTCTAATAGAATAACATTCATTGCAGATAAGGTAGATGCTAGTACAATAAATCCTCCGCCTGTTACTGCCGCTGCTCCTTTAGATGTAACTAACAAAATAGCTATTATAGTTAATTGTTGACCTAGTGAAAGATCGACGTGAAAGACTTGCGCTAAAAATATAGTAGCCATTTATAAATAAATCGTTGTTCCATCTAAATTAAAAGAGTATCCCGTCGGAATGACTAAACCTACTACCGGCTTCGAACATCCGAAGTCTTCCATCTTTGTCATCATTCGCGGTAGTACTGATTCTGATGATGATGTCCCAAGAACAATGAGTAATTCTTCTTTAATGTGAGATAAATATTTCCACAAACTAAATTTATACAGTTTACAAATAAAATTTAATACAATAAAAACAAATAATGCCATTGTCGCATATACACAAATCATTAGTTTACCAAGTGGTATGAGCGTGCTTAAACCGTATTTTCCAATTGTAAATGCCATTCCACCGAATGCTCCAACCGGTGCTAATTTCATTACAATGGATAAAATGTTAAAAAATACTTTCGATAATCTTTCAAAAAAGTCGATAACTGGTTGTCCATTTTTCCCTAGCATCGTTAACCCTGCACCAAATAAAATTGAGAAGAATAACACTTGTAAAATATCACCTTTTGCAAATGCTTCAAACATGTTAGACGGCACAATATGCAAAAAGAAATCCATCCATTTCATTTCTTGCCCACTTTGTACATATTGTGAAACATCTCCGCCCTTTAGTTTTGAAGGATCTAATCCATCTCCTGGACGAACAACATTTGCTACGATGATACCAATAATTAAAGCCGCTGTTGTAACAATTTCAAAATATAATAGTGCCTTTCCGCCAACACGACCTACCTTTTTCATACTTCCCATACTTGCAATACCAAGCACAATTGTTAAAAAGATAATCGGTGCAATAACCATTTTGATCATATTGATGAACGTTTCACCAATTGGCTTCATCTCTTGTCCAACACTCGGCCAAATTGCTCCTACTGCAATACCACAAATAATTGCCACAATAACTTGGAATGTTAAATTTTTTACAATTCTCATTTTTAATACTCCCCTGTTTTTTCATTTCTCCCATATTATTTCAATAATTGCTAATCATATATTCTATGTAATAGCCCCCCCTGTTATTTAACTTAAACCACAAATTTACGTTACACTATTACCTTAAATTTGAAAATAGTATATAACATTTATAGATAAAATACATACTATTAAACATAATAAAAAAGCAGACATTATGCCTGCTTTAATTCTCCTCAATCTCCTTTTCACTTAATCCTAGATGTGTCCTAAGAGTATTCCTCAAACTCTGTAAATCTTTTTTATTAGGATTATAATAATATACACGTTGGCCGTTTGGACCATTAGGTAAGTATAAATCATCACCTGCTAATTGAATTTTTTCAACCGAACAATTTAAACCATATTTATAGAAAGATAAAATATCATTCATTGCTAAATTTGTTTTAAAATCACCGTCAACCGCCTCAACTATTTTTTCTAGCTTCGTAATCGATCCTACACTTTTTAATTTACTTAAAATCGCTTCCATAACAAGTTGTTGCCGCTGCCCTCTCATTGCATCACTATCAATATGACGCGTTCTTGCTAGAGCAAGTGCTTCTTCCCCATTTAATTTTTGTAGTCCTTTTTTCAGATGGATTGCGTCAGCTTCATCTTTACTATTTTGCTCCGTAAATTCAACTGGGACATCTACTTCAATCCCATCTAACCCATCAACAATTTTAGTAAATGAATTAAAATTAAACTTCACAAAATAATCAACAGGCACTTGTAATAATTTTTCTACTGCTTCCACTGAAGCTTGCGGCCCTCCATCTTTACCATTTTTAATGAAACCACTTCCATATGCATGCGTTATTTTATCTTTTTTCTTTTCAACCGGAACATATGTGTATGTATCACGTGGTATGCTCGTTAGTTTCACTGTTTTATCGTCTTTATTAAAAGTAGCTAACAGTAGTGCATCTGTATGAAATGCACCATTATACTCCTTTTGTCGTTCTTGATTTTCATCAATTCCCATAATTAAAAGTGAAACATTATTGGTAATCGGTTTAACAGTTTCCTCACGTAAATTTGATTTTTCACCACGTGCTAAATTAACATTTGATTTTTGTACGAGATTAGAAGTTTTCATATATACGTCAGTACCATATCCAACTCCGCCAAATAGTAATACTACTAACAATACACTTATTATCGTTGTCTTTTTATATTTTCGTTTATTTTTCTTTTCTCTTGAAGAAGAGGTATTCTCCATATCGTTCCCTCCGTTTTCTATTCATCTAATATATTTTTCAATTTCTCATAATTAACGCTATCCTTTTGAAAGGCATTCTCTTTCAATCCTTTGTTTATTTGTATCCATTCAGTCGTGATCGAATATTGAATCATACCTTCGTGGAAACTAAGAAACTTCAACATAATCCCTGTATTTTTCTCTACAACCATTTCAAATTTCCCTCTTAAATCTTCAGATGTACTTACAGGCATTTCTATATTTATTGTCCCTTCTATTTTGTAGCAATCAAGTCCAAGATACTTCGTTTCTTTATAATTCCAATCTTTATATCGAATTAATAAATCAGCAAATTCTGATTGAATACTATACTTCGCGAATCCCACATATTCATCATCATATCGTTTCTTCTCGCCTGATTTTCTTAATAATCTTTCCGTAGGATTTAATTTTAATAGTTCATTATTCCTTTCTTCCGAGCTCCATTTCGTCTCTTTATATGTATACTTCGCATCATCAAATTCTTTTTTCTTACCCTCGTTATATATAATTGTTCGTTTTTTCGCTAGTTTATCTTCTTTCGAAGAGATACCTCTTTGTTTCTCCGTATCAATTGCATACTTATATGTTGTAGCAATTCTTGATGAGCTAGAATATTCCTCAAATTGTCCTGAAATATTTTTAAAATGATCAATGGAATCCAGCATCTTTTCATGAATTTTTTCTTTATCTGGATAATTTACATTCGATTTTATTTCCTCTTCATTTTCATAATCAGAAAACGCCTTTTTCTTTACATATTCAAAGACTCCGCCGTTTTGAGCAAAAATTTGATCAGAAAACTCCGACATAGATACAATTGAAAGTGCTAGAACAGCAGCACTTATAACCATCATATACACTCTGTAGCCTTTCTTTTTTACCGGAAGATTATGTAGTGTACTATTAATCTTTTCATTTAACTCTGGTGGCACTATAATATTTTCATCTTTTATTTTCTTTTTTAATTTCTCATCAAATAATTTTTCATTATCCATCCTATACACCCCCTATTCCATCTTTAATTGTTTTTGCAGCTGTTCCCTCGCGCGCGACAATCTCGATTTCACTGTTCCTTTTGGTATTTCTAAAAGCTTCGCAATGCTATCTTGATTTATATCTTCATAGTAATACAGCACCGTGACAGCTCTTAACTCTTCATGTAACGATTGAATCGCATTACACAAATCTATATCTTCATACTGATCGCACGCACTCATATTGTAATCATTCTCTTCTGTCACAATTATCTTTTTATACGTTCTAATAATGTTATTACATTCATTCATTAAAATTCGAATTAACCAAGTTTGAAAAAACTCTTCCTTCTTTAATCTTTTTATATTTTCATAGGCTTTTAAAATTGTTGTTTGTATCGCATCCTCTATATTTGTCTCATCACGTAACATAGCCTTTGCAATACGATACATCTTCACTTTTTCTGTATGTATAAGCGTCATAAATGCTTCATGGTCACCTTTTTTCGCTAAGGAAACATCCGTTTCTTCTTTTACAAACATTTTATATAAAGGGATTACTTTCACAATTGCTCCTCCTGTTTCATCCTCACTTCAAATTTAACTTTACATGTATTAGACGGATGAGCCTAGAAAAAGGTTCATTTTTTTGAATATTTTCATAAAAAAAGGTAAACATTCTTCATGTTTACCTTTACTTAGACGTGATCCTAAGGAAATACCCATCTGGATCCACAACTTTAAATCCTCTCATCTCCCACGGATAAGTTTGAATTTCTTCTTGTATCTTGCATCGCTTCTCTTTACAACGTTCATATACTTCTTCAATTCGGTCGACAACAATAATTAGTTCAAAGCCATTCCCTTTCATTTCTTTTTGATTGTAAAAATAGTGATTTTCATTCAATGTTGAATCACTAACTAGTAATAAAGAAAACTGGTCGTGATTAAAACGTGCTGCATGCATACCTTTTTTATACAACTTTAAACCAATTACTTCTTCATAGAACAATAATGACTTTTCTATATCATTTACATATAGCTGCACCCGGAACAAATGATTCATTCGTTTCCTCCTCATCAAAAAAAGCCCACTTTCTCAGTGGACTTTCTACTTTACAACGGTAAATCCCTCTTCCTAAATACAACAACTGCTATTATAAATATACAAAGCGCTCCAGCAGTTAAACCTATACTTACCGGCCATATATTATACGTTCCTTCAGCAATTTCTTTTGGACGAAACAGTGTAAATAACGATAGACTTTTCATCCACTCTAACTTATCACTTAATTTGCCTACCATATTTAGTACGAAAAATAAAATAGTTAAACTCGCTGAGTAGCTCAGTGCCTTTCTTTCATCATTACATATACAAGAAAAGAAAAATGAATAAGCGCTAACTACTAAAAATATGAGCCCTCCGACTACGTTTATCTTGAGGAATAATTCTTTATTTAAGTTATTATCTTTTAAAAACCATTCTGCACCCAATATACCCGCTACATATGTGACAATTACGATGATTAGTAGTTCTAATATGAGAACAGCAGCTTGCGTGATTGCAACTTTTACTCTGGATACAGGTGTCGCTAATAAATATGCCATCGCTCCTTTATCTACATGTCGTGCCATTAAATGTGTCGCAACTGTAACGCAAAAAATTGTTAATATGATAATAAACAATAGACTATAGTACTCACCAGCTAAAAAATCCATCACATTTTGAATCGGACTTTCCATACCAACAATTTTTTTCACACTATCAGGCATAGCACTTATTAATTCATTTAACCCTTTCGCTGATACCATTGAAGGGAATATCCAAATTAATAACCATAAATAAAGAGCTGCACCAGTTGCATAACTCAAAATACTTTTTTGTGTTTCTTTCAAACTAGCTAAAAACAATTGCTTATTCATGCTTTACCCCTTCTTTCTTATCGTAATAATGCATAAATAAATGTTCTAAATCCATTGCTCTCGTTTGAAGTGCCGTTACATTATAGTTTGAAAGTGTTTGTAAAACAGTTTGATAGTTTCCTTGCACAATAATCGATGCCTCTCTACCTTTCACCGTTTCAAATTGCAAATTACATTGTGTAAGAGATTCAATCTCTTCTTGCGATGATACGGTTACATCTATTACCTGTCGTCTCATACTTTGTAAATCGTGAATATTTTCAACCGTTACAAGACGCCCATCTTTAATAATCGCTACTCGGTCACATGTACGTTCAATCTCAGTGAAAATATGTGACGACATAAGAATTGTTTTTCCTCTTTGCTTTTCCTCTAATATTAAATCTATAAACACTTGCTGCATAAGTGGATCGAGTCCAGATGTTGGTTCATCTAAGATTAGCACTTCTGGATCATGCATAAAAGCAGCAACAATCCCTACTTTTTGCTTCATTCCTTTAGACATTTTACGAATTGGTGTTTTCACATCAAATTGTAGACATTCTATTAGTTCATCTCGTCTTTTCGTATCCTGTAATCCGCGCATTCCTTGCATTAACTTTAGAAAGTCTAATCCATTCATTCCTTCAATAAAAGAAATTTCTCCTGGTAAATATCCGACTTCTCTTTGAATTTTCGCGGCTTCATTCCAGCAATCTAATCCAAAAATCGTTGCTTTACCAGATGTCGGTTTTATAAATCCCATTAAATTACGAATCGTTGTTGATTTCCCGGCACCATTTGGCCCTAAGTAACCGAATACTTCTCCTTCTTTTACATCAAATGTAATATGAAACAAGCCTTTTCCATTTGAAAACTGTTTTGTAACATCTTGAACTGAAATCATAATTCCACCTCATTTTTTGAAATATTTAATATGTGATATTTCAAAATTATTGTACTCCTCATCTTTCATATTCGCAACAACTTTTTGAAATATTTATATGTCCATATTTCAAAAATATTGTTTTCCATTATTTTTTCTTGTATATTTTAATTGAGGTGATTGCATTGAACGGCTTTGAAAAAGTAAAAGAAAAGAAAAAACGCGCTATTAAAAAGGCAGCTTTCTTATTATTTTCAGAACGTGGATTTAATGAAGTGAAAATAGAACATATCGCAAAAGAAGCAAACGTTTCTCAAGTTACAATTTATAATCATTTTGGAAGTAAAGATGCGTTATTTAGAGAACTTATACAAGAATTTATCGTATCTGAATTTCAATATTATAAAGAGCTTGCTGAAGAAAAATTACCTTTCCATGATATGATGCAAAAAATGATTGTAAGAAAAATGAATACTGGCGGATTATTTCAGCCTGATATGTTACTACAAATGATGCAAAGGGACGAAATTCTCCGAGAGTTTATTTATAGTTATCAAAATGAAAAAATACTGCCATGGTATTTAGAAATATTAGAACAAGCGCAGCAAAAAAATGAAATTAACCCCCACCTTACTAAAGAAATGATGTTACTTTACATTCAAATGTTCACTAAATTAGGTGATGACTTTGGAGCACAACTTTTGGAAGGAGATCGTGAAAAACATATACAAGATATCGTTACGATGTTCTTTTATGGACTGTCCGTCCCAAAAAAATAAAAAAGACACGAAATTCGTGTCTTTTTTATTTTACCGAAATGACTCTACCCGTTTCACTACTTTCAACCGCTAATTGAATCAGCTTAATAACTTCTAAACCTTCTTGTGCTGTTACAGGTAGTTTCTCACCATTTAATATATTATCTCTTATACCTTTATAATACATGTCATAACAGCCGACTTCTGTTGGAATACGGTCTAAACGTTCTTCTGTTTCTAAAGTAGCAAAATTCGCTTCAGCGTCTACACCGTAACCGTTATCGCCTGGCTTCATTCCATTTTTTAATTGTTCCTCTTGTGAATCCATACCATACTTCACGATAGAACCTTTTTCTCCATGCAGTGTAAAGTGTGGACCTGCTTGTTTTACATAACTGCTACTATGTAAAATGATACGCTTTACTCCGTAGTGAAGTACAACATGGAAGTAATCATCAATTTGTGCACCTGGTCGTTGTTTAATTACATCTGCACTTATCGCATCTGGTTTCCCAAATAATGATAATGCTTGGTCAATTAAATGTGACCCTAAATCATATAATATACCTGACCCCGGTAAGTTCTTTTCTCTCCAGCGATCACGGACATGTGGACGGAAACGATCAAAATTCGCTTCATATGCGTATACATTCCCTATTCTATTTTCTTCTAACAATTTCTTTATCGTTAAGAAGTCATTATCAAAACGACGATTATGATATACACTCAATACCACATTATGTTGCTCTGCTAATGAAATAAGCTCTTCTCCTTCTTCAATTGAAACAACAAATGGCTTTTCCACAACAACATGCTTACCGTTTAATATTGCTTCTTTTACATATGGAAAATGAGTTGTATTCGGTGAAGTAATAACCACTAAGTCAATATCATCTCGCTTCACCAATTCATCAATTGTACTAACGACGTTAGCATTCGGTAATGTTTCTTTTACTACCTCTTCTTTTGAAGATAATACCGCACGAATATCGTATTCTTCTATCGTTTGTAATAATGGGATGTGAAATGTTGTACTAGAAAATCCAAACCCTACAATCCCTACACCTATTTTTTTCATGTTGCCCCTCCATTTATCCTGCTATTTGTGGCGAGTAAGATCCCCACTGATTAAAGTTTCACTTTATGAGAACGATTTCATTCAGTTATTATAACAAGATTCATACTAATTTGCCTAGAAAAAAGCATCTTGCCATTATCCATAGCAAGATGCTCCCTTTATTCCGGTCTTTTTTTCGTCCACGTCTCAATAACTTCACCAGTATCATTAACATCTAGCACTAAACTACCGTTACTATACCGGTCCTTATTTCGATACGCTTTCGGATCAATTTCTTCTACAATGTGTTTCTCTGTCTTCATGTAAACTAGTTCATCGTCTCGAACAATTTCAATACCGACAATGCGGTATGGATTACGTTTTAACTCTTTGAAAATAACAAGCCCTCGCTTCGCCCTCGTTGATTTCTCAATTTCTGATGCTTTTAGACGTTTTACAGCACCGCGCTGCGTTACGAGAATAAGTTGATCTTTGTCACCATTTAATGGTTTACCAGAAGCAACATAGTCATCTTCTTTTAAATTAATTGCTTTCACACCAGCGGCCCTTACGCCTACTGGACTTACTTCATCTTCATGGAAAATAAGTGCATATGCACCGTGTGTAGCAAGAACAATATCACTCGTTCCATCTGTCGCAAATATATCGACAACCACATCATCTTTTTTCAAGTTTACAGCGACGAACGCCCTTGAATAACGCTGTACTTTATATTGGTTTAATTCTGTTTTCTTAATCATACCATTTCGCGTTACAAATACGATAAATCGTTTTTCTTCCTCAAAGTTCGGTACGACAGTTGCCCAAATAATGGTTTCATCCCGGTCGAGTGAAACGATATTAGCAACGTGCTGACCCAAATCTTTCCAACGAATATCTGGCATTTCGTATACTGGCAGATATATATAGTTTCCTTTATTCGTAAATAAGAGGACTGTCTCTGTCGTATTCGTATCGAATCGTTCAAGTAAGATGTCACCCTCTTTCATACCGAAGTCTTTGCCATTTGAGGCATTATGCGAGCGCCATCCAGTACGTTTCACATACCCTTCTTTCGTTACAGTAACGATGACATCTTCTTGTGGGATCATTACTTCTACATCTATTTTAATTTCCTCAATTTGTTCTTCAATAATAGCACGACGATCATCACTATATGTTTTCTTCACTCTTTTTAAATCTGTTTTAATAACTTGAAGCAATCTTTTTTCACTTTGTAAAATCGCCTGTAACTCTATAATTTTCTTATTCAGCTCATCGGCTTCTTGTTGTAGTGCTGTAATATCTGTATTCGTTAAACGATATAATTGCAAGGATACAATCGCTTCCGCTTGCGCTTCTGTAAAACCAAATTTCGCACTTAAATTATCTTTTGCATTACGCTTATCTTTTGAAGCTCGAATCGTTTCGATTACTTGATCTAAAATCGATAATGCTTTCTTTAAACCTTCTACAATATGTTGACGATTCTCCGCTTTTCTTAATTCATATTGTGAACGTCTCGTAACAACCTCTTTTTGGTGGCCAATATAAGCATCCAATATTTTTGGTAATGTCATAAGTGTTGGGCGACGATTATTAATCGCTACCATATTAAAGTTGTACGGAATTTGTAAATCTGTATTTTTATATAAATAATTTAAAATTCCTTCAGCATTTGCTTCTTTCTTCAATTCTACAACAATGCGAAGACCTGTACGATCTGTCTCATCACGAACTTCAGCAATACCATCTAATTTTTTATCTAGACGTAATTCATCCATTTTTTTAACAAGGTTTGCTTTATTCACTTCGTAAGGAATTTCAGTGATTACGATTTGCTGTTTCCCACCACGAACCGTTTCAACTTCTGCTTTTCCGCGAATAATGATTTTACCTTTTCCTGTTTCATACGCCTTTTTAATACCATCAATCCCTTGAATAATACCGCCTGTCGGGAAATCTGGTCCTTTCATAACTGTTAATAAATCATCAACAGTACTGTTTGGCTTATCAATACGCATCATTGTAGCATCAATAACTTCTCCAAGATGATGCGGAGGAATTTCTGTTGCATAACCAGCGGAAATCCCCGTTGATCCGTTCACTAATAAGTTCGGAAACGCTGCTGGTAATACAACTGGTTCTTCACTCGTATCATCAAAGTTTGACACGAATTCAACTGTTTCTTTATCAAGATCACGTAATAATTCAGATGCAATTGGTGATAAACGAGCTTCCGTATAACGCATTGCTGCTGCTGGGTCCCCATCGACACTACCATTATTACCATGCATTTCAACTAAAACATTACGTACTTTCCAAGTTTGACTTAAACGTACCATCGCCTCATATACAGAGGAATCCCCATGTGGATGATAGTTACCGATAACGTTACCTACTGTTTTAGCTGATTTACGAAACGCTTTATCATGTACATTACCTTCTACATACATAGAATATAAAATACGTCTTTGTACTGGCTTTAAACCATCACGTGCATCTGGAAGTGCACGATCTTGAATAATATATTTACTATAACGCGCAAAGCGGTCACCTAACACGTCTTCAAGCGGGAGGTCATGAAACTTCTCTGCTTGCATGTTATTCCACCTCCGTCTCCATTATCATTTCATTTTCTAAAATATTTCCTTCTTCTTGCATACCAAACTGTACATTGCGTTCAATCCATTTACGACGTGGTTCTACTTTATCGCCCATTAACGTTGTAACGCGGCGCTCTGCTCTTGCTGCATCATCAATTTTCACGCGAATTAACGTGCGCGTTTCAGGATTCATAGTCGTTTCCCATAATTGATCCGCATTCATCTCACCAAGTCCTTTATAACGTTGTAACATATAGCCTTTTCCAACCTTTTTCGTTACACCGTCTAATTCTTCATCTGACCAAGCATATTCAATTACTTCACTCTTACCTTTTCCCTTACTTACTTTATATAAAGGTGGAAGTGCGATAAACACTTTTCCGGCTTCGATAAGTGGTTTCATATATCTGTAGAAAAACGTTAGTAACAATACTTGAATATGAGCTCCGTCCGTATCAGCATCGGTCATAATGACAACTTTATCGTAGTTAATATCTTCAACATCAAATTCATTTCCTACGCCGCCACCAATCGCATAAATGATTGTATTAATCTCTTCGTTTTTAAAGATATCAGCAAGCTTTGCTTTTTCTGTATTAATAACTTTACCACGTAACGGTAATACCGCTTGGAAACGACGATCTCGTCCTTGCTTTGCTGAACCACCGGCAGAGTCACCCTCTACTAAGTACAGTTCATTTTTCTGCGGGTTACGTGATTGTGCAGGTGTTAACTTACCACTTAATGTACCTTCTGATTTTTTCTTCTTCTTACCACTGCGAGCTTCTTCTCTCGCTTTACGAGCAGCCTCACGCGCTTGCGCTGCTTTCACTGCTTTTCTCACAAGAAGTGTAGCTACATCCGGATTTTCTTCTAAAAAGTAGGCTAAATGCTCTGATACAATCGCATCAATTGAAGACCGCGCTTCACTTGTACCTAGCTTCCCTTTCGTTTGTCCTTCAAACTGAAGTACTTCTTCTGGTACACGTACAGAAACGATAGCTGCTACCCCTTCACGAATATCTGTACCTTCTAAGTTTTTATCTTTTTCTTTTAATAGTGAAACTTTACGCGCATACTCATTAAACACACGCGTCATGGCTGTTTTAAATCCAGCTTCGTGTGTTCCACCGTCTTTTGTACGTACGTTATTTACAAATGAAAGAATATTTTCTGAGTAACCATCATTAAATTGAAATGCTAGTTCTGCTTCAATCCCATTTTGTTCACCAGTGAAGTATACAACTGGATGAATGGGATCTTTTTCTTCGTTTAAATAGGAAACGAAAGCTTCAATTCCTGTTTCATAATGAAATACATCTTCTAAATCATTTCGTTCGTCTTTAATTGAAATCTTCATTCCTTTTAGTAAAAATGCTGATTCACGTAATCTTTCACATAACGTTTCATAATTGTAATTTGTTGTACTGAAAATCGTTGTATCTGGTTTGAAATGCATTGTTGTACCAGATTCTTTCGTTTTCCCAATTTTCTCAAGCGTCGTTACAGGAACACCACCATTTTCAAAACGTTGTTCATAAATGCTGCCGTCACGCTTAATCGTTACGACTAACCATTCTGATAAGGCGTTTACAACTGATGCCCCAACACCGTGTAAACCACCACTCGTTTTGTAACCACCTTGACCAAACTTACCACCAGCATGAAGTACAGTTAAAATAACTTCAGGTGTAGGTTTTCCAAGTTTATGCATTCCCGTAGGCATTCCACGCCCTTTATCTATAACGCTAATACTATTATCTTTATGTATTACGACAGAAATTTCGTCGCCAAATCCCGCTAACGCTTCGTCAACGGAGTTATCTACTATTTCATATACTAAATGATGCAATCCACGGCTGTCCGTGCTCCCGATATACATACCCGGGCGTTTTCGAACGGCTTCAAGTCCTTCTAACACTTGGATTGCATCTTCATTATATTGGAACTGATGCTTTGCCAAACTCCTTGCCCCTTTCCTAATCAAAAATCAGAACATATGTTTCTATTATAGAATAACGCCTCGACTATAGTTTTGGCAAGTTATCTTATCTCTTTTATATACCATTTTCAATAGAAAAATCCTTGTTTTTTCACAAGGATTCCTCTAGGCTACTATTTCAGAAAAATAATCGTTTGTCAACGAGAAATGGATATGTATGCCAAGATTACACATTCCAAACCTTTTTTATGATCCAAATGATCAATATCCAAAATGGGATAATAATTAACAATCCCCAAAAACAGCCTTTAAAAAATCTCATGATGAACACCTCGTTCATCGACCCTATATATGTAACAAGGGCTGATTCAATCTTTCTACCTTTACAACCTATACTATTTTGTCATCGCATGTTCTACTTTTATACAACGATCCATTATTACAGTATAGTCTTTTTCTTTTAAAAGTTTGTATGTATCTTCATCTTGTACTCCTAATTGTGCCCAAAAAACATCTGCATCAATCTCTACAAACTCTTTTGCAACATCCATTAAAAATTCTGAACGGCGGAATACATTTACAATATCAACATGTTCCTTAATATCCTTTAGTGAAGCAACTGCCCTTTCTCCAAGCACCTCATCTACCGTTGGGTTTACTGGAATAATGCGATACCCAGCATCTTGCATTGCTTTTGAAACCATATACGATGTACGTTCTGGCTTATCCGATAATCCAACAACTGCAATCGTTTTGCTTTTCTTTAATACTTCACCAATTTCCGTACGAGTTGGGTTTTCAATTGTCATAATTTATCCCTCCTATTCCTTTAGTATAGCCGATAAAGAAAGTCTCTTTCAATATGAAAGAGACTTTCTTTTATTTCGATTATTGATTCTTTGTAGCTGAGTTATCTGCTAAAGTGGCTGTTTTCGTCATTTTTTGACCGTTACGATAGAATGTAACTTCTACTTTTTCGCCTACTTTTTTCTTTTCATATAAATATTTACGGAATTGAAGTGAATTTTCTACTTTTTGATTATCTAATGCTACTACAATATCATATTGCTCTAAACCAGCTTTTTCTGCAGGTGATATTGGATAAATTTTACCTAATACAACGCCATTTGTTACTTCTTTCGGTACTTTCAATTGATTTACTGCATAAGCTTGCACATCTTCTAATGAAACGACACCTACTCCAAGAGCTGGACGTTTCACTACTCCGTCTTTTTCAAGTGATTCAATAACTGGTTTTGCGATATTAATTGGAATAGCAAATCCAATCCCTTCAACTTCTTGTTGTGCAATTTTACTTGAATTAATCCCAATTATTTCACCGTTTTGGTTAAATAATGCACCACCACTATTACCAGGGTTAATCGCTGCATCTGTTTGAATAACTTGAGCATTCCAATCTGCCCGTTTATCCCCATCAATATCTACTGGAATTTCACGTTCTTTACTACTAATAATACCTTCCGTTACACTTCCATCAAATCCTAGTGGGTTACCGATTGCAATTGCTTTTTCACCCGCACGGATTTTGCTTGAATCACCTAAAGTGGCAACTTTATTTACATTAGCCCCGTCAATTTCAACAACAGCTAAATCTAACCAAGGATCTTTCCCTACTAGTTTTGCATCTACCTTTTTACCATCACTTAATTTTACAGCAAGTTTATTTGCACCATCTACTACATGGTTGTTCGTTACAATATATGCTTTATTTCCTGCTTTTTTATAAATAACACCTGATCCTGAGCCAGCTTGTTGTTCTTGACCTGTCGGTTGCATTGCAAATGGATCAATGCTTTGTTGCATATTGATAACACCTACAACAACATCTTTCGCGCCTTCAATCATACCAGGTAAATCAGTTTCATTTTTTGCTTTATTGACAACAGGAACTACAGTACCTTCAACTTTTGAATCCGAACTAAATGATGATACAGCCGCTCCATTATTTTGAGCCCATGGCATATATGGTGCTGCAAAACTAATTGTGACAGCCCCAACTACAGCCCCGACTAAACCTGTGAAAAAATAACCTTTTTTACTGCCCGATTTTCTCACTTCTCTCGTTTCCCTATGCTCTTCATTTAAATTTGGTCCGTCGTAATATCCCATGTTTTATTTCCCCTCTCTGGTGAATTCGTATTTTCAGTATAGTCACGTTTTGTGTCCTTCTTGTGAACTCATCGTGAAATCCAATTAAAAAAATACTCTTATCTAACATTGTAGACAAGAAAAGTATTTTTTGTACATTCTACCTGCAAAAGAGGATATAAAATTGACATTTCCCTAGGCTAAAGTACACAATCCGTTACAATTATTCTTCAAATTTGTAACCAACTCGAATAACAGTACCGATATGCTTCGCTTTATCTCCTAGCTTATTTCGTAGTTTTTTAATATGAGTATCAACCGTTCGGTCATCACCGTAATAGTCATATCCCCATAACTGATCTAATAAATGTTGTCGTGACAACACAATTCCTTTGTTCTCCATTAAATAAACAAGAAGTTCAAATTCTTTATGTGTTAATATAATTTCTTCTCCATCTACTAAAACGGTTCTAGATAGACGATTCACTTCTATTCCAGCTAAAGACATAGTATTTTCTTCCGCTACTCCTACCACGCCATCCGCACGTTTCAATAACGTCTTCGCGCGAGCTACTAACACTTTCGGGCTGAATGGTTTCGTTACATATTCATCTGCACCTAATTCGAATCCTAATAATGTATCATCCTCATCCGAACGTGCTGTCAACATAATGATTGGTACAGCTGATTCTTTTCTAATTCGTCTACAAACAGACCATCCATCTATTTCTGGTAACATAATATCTAACATAATTAAATCAATTTCATGCTCTGCAAATAATTCTAACGCTTTTTTTCCGTCTTCTGCTTCGATTACTTCAAAGCCTTCATTACGAAAATAATCACTAACGATTTCACGTAATCTTCTTTCATCTTCAACAAGTAATACTGTTTTATTCATATAATCTATCCCGCCTTTTTACTCTTTCAATCGAATAATACGTTGATTGGAGCTTCCGCGAAATGGAAGTGTTAAATCTTTTTTCTCGATTTCAAATCTTCCATCGACTAAAACATCCCCATAATGTAACAACTCTATCATATCATTATTTTGAGAACTCTGTATCTCTTCTAACGTATAACCTGTATACATCCATAGATTTTTTTTCAAATCTTTCACAGCTTTTGCTACTTTTTTCACTTCATTAGCTTGGAAAAATGGATCTCCACCTGAAAATGTTACATCAGTTAATGGATTACTTGCAATCTCTTCCATAATTTCTTCTACTGTCATTTCAGTTCCATTACAAATATTCCACGATTTCGGATTATGGCAACCGAAACAACGATGCGGACAGCCCGCAAAAAACACGACTGTCCGCAATCCTTCTCCATCTACTACACTATCATGAATGATGTTCATCACTTTCATTTATGCTTCACCCGATCCATCTCTTCACTACGTTTCGCACTATTCCACTTCGACATATCTCCTACAAGATAACCTGTTATGCGGCGAATTCTTTCTATATTGGCCTCATCTTCATTTCCGCAGCTTGGACATTCATTTCCGATAACTCCGTGATAGCTACAGCACTTACAACGATCAACAGGATGATTAATTGAACCGTATCCAACGCCATTCTCTGCCATCGCTTGCACAATTTGTTTTAACGCCTTCTTGTTATGCATTGCTGCTCCGTCTAGTTCAATATACGTAATATGTCCCCCATTACATAGGGCGTGGAAAGGTCCTTCTAAACGAATTTTATTTATCGCTTGAATGTTATAGTAAACTGGGATATGGAACGAATTCGTATAATAATTATGATTCGTTATACCGGTAATCACACCGAATTCTTCTCTATCTTTTTTCACAAACTTCCCTGATAACCCTTCTGCAGGAGTTGCAATTACTGAGAAATTCAGTTCATGTTCTTCTGTCGCTTTATCCATTCTATCTCTCATAAAGGAAATAATTCCATATCCAAGTTTCCACGATTCTTCATCTTCTCCATGATGCTTTCCTGTTAAAGCTACTAAACACTCCGCAAGACCGATAAACCCAAGGCTTAACGTCCCTTGTTTTAAAATGGATGCTACAGAATCTTCAGGCTGTAACGTTTCTCCTCCGCGCCATACACCTTGTGAATATAAAAATCGAAAATCTCTAGCTCGCTTCGTACATTGGTACTCAAATCGTTCTAATAATTGCTTAATTCCTAAATCTAAGTAATAATTTAACGCTTCAAAAAACGCTTCTTTTGAACCACTAATTAACGCTAATTTCACTAAATTAATAGACGTAAATGATAAATTGCCTCTTCCAATCGCTGTTTCTTCTCCATGTATGTTAGACATAACACGAGTACGGCATCCCATGTAACATACTTCACTTTCCGGTCGTCCATCATAATGCACTGCATTAAATGGCGCATCTAAAAATGAAAAGTTAGGGAATAATCTTTCAGCCGTTGTTTCTAACGCTAATTCAAATAAATCATAGTTCGGATCACTTTCTTCAAAGTTCACACCTTTTTTCATTTTAAAAATTTGAATAGGAAAAATTGGTGTTTCCCCTTTACCAAGACCAGCTTGTGTCGCTTTTAAAAGCTGTCTAACTAATAATCGTCCCTCTTTTGATGTATCTGTTCCATAATTAATAGAAATAAACGGTACTTGTCCCCCGCCCCTACTATGCATACTATTTGAATTATGAATAAACGCTTCACAAGCCTGATACGTATCATTTTCTGTTTCTTTCCATGCAAATTCTTCTATTTGTTCTTTCGTAAGCGGATATGACTGTAATCGTTTCTTATGTCTCTCTACTGTTTTTCTCACATATGGAGCTAAATCAATATCAAAGAGTGCAAACGATTGACCACCATGCTGCATATTTTGATTCGCTTGAAAAATAATAGACGAAAGAGCCAATGCACTTTTAATGTCTTGCGGTTGTCTCATATGGCCATGTCCTGTATGAAAACCGTTAGCAAGCATTTGCGCTAATGGAATTTGCGAACAAGTCGTTGTCCCAGTCGCATAAAAATCTAAGTCATGTGGATATAATATATTTTGATTTATCGCTTTTTTCACTTGATCTGACAATAAATTTTCAACTGCATAATATTTCGCACTCTCAGATGCGAACGTTCCCATTACTCCCATCGGAGAGCGGCCATCTACATTTGCATTTTCTTGCATTAAATCTTGTTCATTGCCGTGGACAATTGTCTCAAACACTCTCATTAATTCTTCTCCACGTGTATTTTTTTGTAACATTTATAACCCTCCACCAATATGTTGTTGTCTTTTGATTAAAATGTTACTACATATAGTCTTATTGTTTCTGTGAGAAATGTAACATTCCTGTGAAATTTTTTGCACGAAATAATGAATTTTTCATTTACAAAAAAGAAATGTGCTCTTTACAAATGTATGGTACAATATACGGGAAAAACTCTTTTTACCCTTTATCAACACATTTGAATAAAGGAGACTGAACTTATGGTTACTACATATCTTTTATTTATCGTTGCCTACTTACTTGGCTCGATCCCATTTGCACTAGTCGTTGGAAAGATTGGTTATGGAATTGACATTCGTGAGCATGGAAGCGGTAATTTGGGCGGGACAAATACATTCCGCACACTAGGGAAAAAAGCAGGTTTTATCGTTACAATTGCTGACATTTTAAAAGGTACATTAGCAACGAGTCTACCGATTATTTTCGGGTTAGATGTTCATCCACTATGGTTCGGATTAGCAGCTGTTCTTGGACATGTGTATCCGATTTTCGCGAAATTCCGTGGTGGTAAAGCAGTTGCAACTTCTGCTGGCGTGCTTTTATGCTACTCACCAGTTGTTTTTGCAATATTAGCTGTTGTCTTTTTCAGCCTTTTATTTACAACAAGATACGTGTCACTTTCTTCTATGGTAACAGCTGTCGTTGCCGTTATCGCATCAATTGTTAGCGGGGATAAAATCTTCATTATTGCGATGTGTTTATTAGCAGGTATGGTTATTTATAAACACCGTGCAAATATTGGACGAATTATAAATAAAACTGAACCGAAAGCAAACTTTTCAAAAAAGCAAAAATAAGATCGTAACCCACATAACGCAAAAAGAAAACGTGAAGCATATTAATAGCGTCTTTTTGCGTTATTTTTTATACTAAAGAAAAAGCAACATAATTTGGAGGAACTATACATGAATCTTTCCGTAACAAAAGAAGCAGCACAATGGTATAAAAACGAATTAAACTTACAATCAGGTGAAACACTACGCTTTTTCGTACAATACGGTGGTTGCAGCACTGTGCAAAAAGGACTTTCTTTAGGTATTCGTAAAGATGACCCTGCACACCCTGCTGTTCAAATTCAAGAAGAAGATATTAACTTCTTTATTGAAAGCGATGATGAGTGGTTCTTCGATGGACATAATTTAGTTGTTACATTTAACGACGGTGATGATTTCCCGCAATTTAATTATGAAAAATAGAAAAAACGTGGCTTCTGCCACGTTTTTTATTTTTTCTTAATTTCCTCATATTTCGCATACCACTCAGGATAGAACTTTTTAAATGATACGGGCCTGAACCCTTCTTTTTTCGCACAAATATTCGTCGTACTTGCGGTAATACAAAGTTCACCTTCGCCGTTATATATTTCATAACCATATACCACGCGAAGCGGGCTCACAGTGTCCACCCATGTTTTCACAATTGCTTTTTCACCGTAACGCATCGCTTTACGATATGAAATTTGCAAATCTAACACAGGAGAAATAATACCCTCTTTCTCCATTTCAACATATGAAAAACCTAAATCTTGTATAAGTTTCGTGCGACCTAATTCCAGCCACACCAAATAGTTTGAATGGTAAACAACACCCATTTGATCTGTTTCCGCATAACGGATTTCAACTTCATGTTCTGCTACAAACATATGTATTCGCCTTCTTTCACTTCTGCTGCCTTGCATACATTTAATCATAATACAGTGACAACAAAAATAAAATAAAAACAGTGAATCTTTTACTGAAAGGAGCAAGCATATGATTCAAATTGTAACTGTTCGTAGCGGTGATAGCGTATATAGCTTGGCATCAAAATATGGATCAACACCTAACGAGATAGTAAAAGACAATGGATTAAATCCAGCTGAAACACTCGTTGTTGGTCAGGCACTGATCGTGAATACGAAAGGGAATAATTATTATGTACAGCCTGGCGATAGCCTATATCGAATCTCTCAGACATATAACGTTCCTCTCGCTAGTTTAGCTAAAGTTAATAACTTATCTTTAAAATCCATTCTCCATGTTGGACAGCAATTATATATACCGAAAGGGACAAAACGAGCGGTAGAATCCATCGCTTATTTACAACCTTCAACAATTCCAATAAAAGAAAGTTTGGTAAATGCTACACGTGCTATCAACCCATTTTTAACGTATTTAGCCTACTTTAGTTTTGAAGCCAAAAGAGATGGTACATTAAAAGAACCAACCGAAACAGCTAAAATCGCTAATATTGCAACGCAAGGCAACACCATCCCTATGCTTGTTATTACAAATATTGAAAATGGAAATTTCAGTGCCGATCTGACATCAGTTATTTTACGGGACGCAACAATCCAAAATAAATTTATTACAAACATTTTGCAAACTGCTGAGAAGTACGGTATGCGAGACATTCATTTTGATTTCGAGAGTGTGGCACCTGAAGATCGTGAAGCGTATAATCGTTTTTTACGAAATGTAAAAACACGATTACCTAATGGATACACGCTAAGCACAACGCTTGTACCGAAAACAAGTTCAAATCAAAAGGGAAAATTTTTCGAAGCTCACGATTATAAAGCACAAGGACAAATTGTTGATTTCGTCGTCATTATGACATATGACTGGGGATGGCAAGGCGGGCCACCGATGGCGATCTCTCCTATCGGTCCTGTAAAAGAAGTACTTCAATATGCAAAATCTCAAATGCCTCCACAAAAAATTATGATGGGGCAAAATTTATACGGTTTCGATTGGAAACTTCCATTCAAAGAAGGAAATCCACCTGCAAAAGCAATTAGCTCTATTGCAGCTGTTGCACTAGCTCGTAAATACAATGTTCCTATCCGCTATGATTTCACAGCTCAAGCTCCTCATTTTAATTATTTCGATGAAAATGGTGTACAACACGAAGTTTGGTTTGAAGATTCACGGTCTGTTCAAAGTAAATTCAATTTAATGAAAGAACAAGGTATAGGCGGTATTAGCTATTGGAAGATAGGTTTACCATTCCCGCAAAATTGGCGTTTACTCGTTGAAAACTTTACGATTACAAAAAAGGGCTGACATAAGTCAGCCCTTTTTGTACATTCTGTTAAGATTCATCTTTGATTTCACTTTTTAATGAGTCAATACTTTCTAAACGTCTTTGATTTTTTGCTTCAATAGCAGCACGATCTTTTTCATTAGAAAGTTCCGCTGTTTCTTTTGCTTCATTAAAGTTATCAATTGTATTTTGCACCATTTCTTGTAACTTTTCAGCGTTGTCACTTCGATTATCTGGATTTGGCATGTACTTCCCTCCTAATATTGTATATACACACCATCTTAAGTTACCTATCTTGCCTCAAATTTATACATAAAAAAGGAGAATGTAATATTCTCCTTTTCTTTAACCGTTATCAACAATCGGTTGTTTGCCCGTTTGGTCTTGCATTTGCTTTCCTTTATTGCCACCAGCTTTTTTTGATTGTGTTCCAATATGATTCGGTGCAAAGTCTTTTGAATTCTTTTTCGGATTACCCATTACTATCGCCTCCTTAACACTAGTATCGTACTAGTGTTAAGAATTATTCAGCTTGCTTAAAAAGTTTCATTTCATAACGTTTTTCAATACGTTCTTCAATACGATCGATTGCATCACGATCGCTTAATAATTGTTGTTTATTTTCTTTCACAAGTTCGTCAAATGATTTACGGCGACTTCTTCTCATGCTGTTCACCCTCTCTCCTTTACTTTCTTATTACATAGTATGAGCAAATGAAAAACTCTTTAATCAGATTTGCAAGAAAATTTTATGTTTTAATACTCCTAAAAAAACTCCGTATACAATAAATTGTATACGGAGTTTTTTATACCATAACATTTAAATACTCTTTCAGTTTTTCATCTGCATTCGTTTCATTTTCTTTATAATCATGGAGCGCTTGTAGTACGAAATCATACTGTTCTAAAATATAACTTTCTAATTTTAAAACATCTTCTACGCTATTCAGCATAATTCTCGTATTACCAGCTTCACTTTTTAACGCCGGTTCACATTGTAAGCTCGTACATATTTCTTTCACATCATCTTCTAATATATCTGTTAATACATATTTCTTTCGACCTTTTACTTTTAATCTCATAACCGGATAAAAAGCTTTTATATCTAAATAATTCCCTACATTCATGTAACGAATCCATTCAATATTACGTTTATTTCGTACAAGCATTTCTTTTAATACTTCATATACCACAGTTTCATCAAGTACGTCTTTATTTGATTTTCTCTTTGTTTCTTCCTCAATAGATGCACATTTTTGATAAACAGCTGCACAGGTAATACAATCATCAAATGCATTATGAGAACTTAAACGAATGCCAAGCATTCGCTTTAACGTTTCAAGTTTATGATTAGGCGCGTGCTTCATATATTTCTTTGCTAAAAACACAGTATCAATCACTTTATTTTTAGGTTCCGGTAATCCAAGCATATTGACATTGCTTTTCAAAAAGCGCATATCAAAAGAAGCGTTATGAGCCACAATAACATTTGTATGTAAAAATGCTAAAAATAAAGGTAACACTTCTTCAATTGTCGGTGCATCTGAAACACGATAATTTGTAATACCTGTTAAGCTCGTTATTCGGCCTGGAATTGGACGCTCTGGGTTCACGTATGACACGAATTGATCTACTAGCTCATGATTACGATATTTCACTGCTGCTACTTGAATAATTTTATCATTATAAGGGTTAAATCCTGTTGTTTCAAAATCAATTACAACATAATCTAACGGTAAGGATATATTCCCCACTCCAAATACACTCCTTTATCTCTAAACGTTTATATTTCTTTTATCATATCACGAAGCTTTCACTACTTGAAAAAGAAAAGGCAGAAATGGTTACTTTCCACCTCTACCTTTTCACCATTATTTTAATTTAGCAATCCGTTTCTCCATCTCTTTTTGCGTCATCGGTCCAATAAACTTATCTTGAATGACACCTTTTGTATCTACAAAATACGAAGTTGGGATCGTAATTACTTTATACGCTGTTGTCACATCAATATTTTTGTCCAATAAAATAGGAAAAGTAATTCCTTTTTCCTTTGCAAAATTACTTACCTTTTCTACTCCCCCACCTTTTTCTGAAGGTGTATAATTTATTGCTAAAATTTCTACATTTTCTTTATGTTCTTTATAGAAAGCCTCCATATCAGGCATTTCTTGTTGGCAAGGTCCACACCACGTTGCCCAAAAATTTAAAATCACTTTCTTTCCTTTTAAATCTGATAACTTTACATTCGTTCCATCTAACTTCGTTAATTCAAAGTCCGGCGCACTCTTCCCTATTTCAATACCATTACTTGCAATCATCTCTTTCATAGCAGCTTCACTTTTTTCTTGCTCTCCTTGGGCCGCCTGATCGCTTTTACCAAACTGTTCATAAGCTGCATATCCCGCTAAACAAAGTAACACTACAATAATCATAAGCTTCCGCCACATTTTATATCACCCTAACGTGTTTATCTTCTTTTAATATATCCATTCAAATGCTATATACCTTATTTTAGCTTATACGGACAAGCTTGGAAATATTCACAGTCAGAATAATCGGGATATTCTTATTTGAAGTGCAATTCCTTCCTTTTTATCATATAATTAGACAAACGGATGAAGTGTTGCTTATCTTCTTATGGACCCATTCACCTTTTTACTCTCGTAGTTATAAACCTACCACAAAAGGGGGATTGTTTATGAATTCATTCGAAAAAACAACATTATATATTCTTAGTTTTCTTTTATACCCAGTCGGTATTATTACATGGATCATTTCACTCTTTAGTAAAGATCTTGAAAAAAAGAAAGTAGGGCGTATTTGTCTCTATGTTTCTCTAGTCTCATTCGTCCTTTTCTTAATTCTTGGAATTGCAACTTTCCTTATGACTGCTACTTTTAACGTAGATCTGAACCATTCAGAATCTATCGAATATCAAATAAATGACATTGAATAAAGATAAGAGCACTGCTCTTATCTTTATTCACATCTCTTTCAAAATGAATGACTATTTATTAATTTTTCAGGACTTCCACATGCAACAATACTTCCTTCTCTCATTATGACAACACGATCCGCTAGTATCACTTTCTCTACATCATGTGTCGCCACAATTCTCGTTACATCTCTTCCTAGTCCTTCAATCATATCCCAAACAACTTCTTGATTGCTCGGATCTAACCCGGCAGTCGGTTCATCTAAAATAATAAGATTCGGATTTGAACCAATTGCTCGTAATAATGCAAGACGTTTTCTTTCTCCTCCCGAAAACTCTTCACCACTTTTATGTAGTACAGTTTGAATCCCTTTAGGTAAATCTCTAATTATCGGCTTCACATTTATAAGTTCAATATTTTTTTCTAACTGGTTTTCTAAGCCCACTTCCCCGAAATACATATTCTCTTTTACTGTCGTCCGAAAGAATCGAGGTTCATGCCACACTGTAGTCATACGAGCCTTTTGACCATAATAAACAATGCTACCGTTAGATGGTTTATACAAGCCTGTCATTAATTTTAAAAGCGTTGTTTTTCCTGCTCCACTTTCCCCTACGATCATAATGAGTTCACCAGGGTTAATTTGCAAATCAATATTATGAATTCTGCATTTCTCTTCATCATTTTCCTGAAATGAAACATTTGTTATTGTCATCCCCATCGCTCTTTCTACATTACTATTTGCCACTCGTTTATCTAAAAAGGAAAAAACTCTACTTGCCGAAGCAGCTGCAACTTGTGTCATCATTAATAAATCTCCCACATAACGGACAGGGAAAAAGAGCATCTCTATTGTCACTAAAACTGCAACAAGTGAACCAACCTCCATTTCGCCCTGCATTATTTTTTGCGCACCTATAATAAGAACAACGATATATGCTCCTGTTTCAATCACTGTTCCAACTACTCCAATACAGTGTTGCATCATCGTCTTCTTTACTTCTGTTTTATAAGATTGTACCGTTACTCCTTTAAATAAGCCAATAGCCCATTTTTCTTTTTGCAAACTACGTAAATCTTGTGCACCTTTTACAAACTGTGAAACCATCTCTACAACACTTGATTGATTTTTTTGAGCAATACTTGCGATATTTCTTACCTTTTTGCCCATAATCATTGGAACAACTGCACTTAGAAATAAAAACGGAGTTATCCACCAGATGAACTGTGTATCTATATGTTGCAGCGCTATGATCGCACCGATAAATTGCGCAATGGCATGTATATATTCTATTAATATAGAATCATATAACCTGACCCAGTTCGGAATATCAGATACGACTAAAGTTTCTAACTCTCCTTGTTTGATTTTCTCACTCTCTTCAAATGGTAATAAGAAAAAATGACGCAATACATCTATACGCTTCTCTCGTAATATTCGCTGACTCGCTTTGGTGCTTACATAATCAAATGAAAGATTGTTCACCCACATCAACAAGTGACTAACTGCAAACAAAGTAATGTAAAGGTACGCCTCCTTTACCTCTCGTTGAATAAGGTTATCTACAATTAGCCCCATGAATAGTGGACGGGATAAATTTAAAATAGCTGCAAAAAGCCCACTGCATACAGCTGCTATTACTAATATTTTTTCTTTCTGTAACGGTAACAATATTCTTTTATATTCTTTCATGACATTTCCTCCGTTTTTTATAGTAAAAAGAAAGGGATGAAACCAAATGGTTTCATCCCTTTCCATAAAATAAGGAAGCTAACAGTTGTTAGCTTCCTTATCGTTCATTTCAATTATTTAGTTCGACACTTTAGACTCTTCGATTTTCTCACGAAGAACCATTTGCAGAATACCACCGTGACGGTAGTAGTCAATTTCAACTTCACTATCGAAACGAGCTACTACTTCAAATTGTTTTTCGTTGCCATCTAAATCGGTTGCAACTACTTTTACTAGATCACGTGGTCTAACTGTTTTGTCGATTTGAATTTCAAATGACTCGTTACCAACAAGACCTAATGTTTCAGCGCTTTCGCCATCTTTAAATTGTAGTGGTAATACGCCCATTAATACTAAGTTACTACGGTGGATACGCTCGAAGCTTTCTGCGATTACTGCTTTAATACCTAATAAGTTTGTACCTTTCGCAGCCCAGTCACGAGAACTTCCCATACCGTAATCTTTACCTGCAACAACTAGAAGGCCTGTGCCATCTTCTTTATATTTCATAGCAGCATCATAGATTGATGTTACTTCACCAGTTGGCCAATATGTTGTATATCCGCCTTCTGTTCCTGGTGCGATTTGGTTTTTAATACGGATGTTCGCGAATGTACCACGCATCATAACTTCATGGTTACCACGACGAGAACCGTAAGAGTTGAAGTCAACTGGTTGTACGCCGTTCTCTAATAAGTAGCGTCCAGCTGGTGTGTGCTTACCGATTGAACCTGCTGGTGAAATATGGTCTGTCGTTACAGAATCACCAAATTTACCAACTACGCGTAAGCCTGATAATGTTTCAACTTCACCTGGCTCTTTAGATAATCCTTCAAAGAACGGTGGGTTTTGAATGTATGTTGAATCATTATCCCAAGTATATAAAGCTTCGTTTGAAGTTTGAATTTCATTCCAACGCTCATTGCTGTTAAATACTTGTGCATATTCTTTCTTGAACAGTTCAGATGTAACAACGTTTTGAACTACATCTTCAATTTCTTTAGCTGATGGCCAAATATCGTTGAAGTAAACAGCATTGCCATTTGCATCTTTACCGATTTCATCATTTTTCAGATCAATATCAACAGTACCTGCAAGTGCATATGCCACAACAAGTGGTGGTGATGCTAAATAGTTCGCTTTTACAAGTGGGTGAATACGACCTTCAAAGTTACGGTTACCAGATAAAACAGATGTTACTAGTAAGTCGTTTGCTGCGATTGCTTCTTCTAGTTCGTCTGCTAATGGACCAGAGTTACCGATACAAGTCGTACAGCCGTAACCAACTGTTTGGAAACCTAGTTGATCTAAATATGTTGTTAAACCTGATTTATCTAAGTACTCTGTAACAACTTTAGATCCTGGCGCTAATGACGTTTTTACGTACTCAGGTACTACAAGTCCTTTTTCAATTGCTTTCTTCGCAACTAAACCTGCCCCAATTAATACGTATGGGTTTGATGTATTTGTACAGCTTGTAATTGCAGCGATTGCAATTGCACCTGTTTTCATCGTTACTTCTTTATCTTCTAATGTAACCTTCACTTCTTTATCGAACTCTTGCTCATTAAATCCAAGTCCTTGTGTTCCAACTGGTGCTACAACAGCTTTGTGGAACGCATCTTTCATATCTGAAAGTGGAATTAAATCTTGTGGGCGTTTCGGTCCAGAAAGGTTAGATTCGATTGTATTTAAATCAATTTCAACAAGATCCGTGTAGATTGGATCTTTGCTGTCTGCTGTATAGAATAAGCCATTTGCTTTACAGTATTCTTCAACAACGCGAATTTGCTCTTCATCTCTACCTGTTAAACGTAAGTATTCTAATGAAATATCATCGATTGGGAAGAATCCACAAGTTGCGCCGTATTCTGGTGCCATATTTGAAATTGTTGCACGGTCAGCTAAAGGCATGCTCTTTAGTCCATTACCGAAGAACTCAACGAATTTACCAACTACACCTTTTTGACGTAATACTTGTGTTACTTTTAATGCAACGTCAGTTGCTGTAGTGCCACTTGGAAGTGTACCAGTTAATTTCACACCGATTACTTCAGGTACTGGGAAGTATGAAGGCTGTCCAAGCATTCCTGCTTCTGCTTCAATACCACCAACGCCCCATCCAAGAACACCGATACCGTTAATCATTGTTGTATGTGAGTCTGTTCCAACTAATGAATCCGGGTATGCAACTAAGTCACCTTCAGCATTTTTCACAGCATGAACAACTGGTGCTAAATATTCAAGGTTTACTTGGTGTACAATACCTGTTGCTGGTGGAACCGCACGATAGTTATCGAATGATTTTTGTGCCCAGCTTAAAAATTTATAACGCTCTTCATTACGTTTAAACTCTAAGTCCATGTTGAATGCAAGCGCGTCTGCTGTACCCGCTCTATCAACCTGTACCGAGTGATCGATTACAAGGTCTACAGTAATTTCAGGATTAATTTTATCAGGATCCCCACCCATGTCTGCCATTGCTTTACGAAGCGAAGCCAAATCTACAACAGCTGGAACACCAGTGAAATCTTGTAAAATTACACGAGATGGTTTAAATGGAACATCGATATCTTGCACATCTTTCGTTCCCCATTTTGCTAAATTTGTAACATGCTCTTCTGTGATTACACGTCCGTCTACTTGACGAAGTACTGATTCAAGTAAAACTTTCACGGAATATGGTAATTGAGATACGTTGCCAACCCCTGCATTTTCAAGCGCTTTCAAATCATAATAATGATACGTTTTTCCATCTACTTCAAAAGTTGCACGTGATTGAAATGGATTATGTTTGACCATTATGTTTCCCCCCTGTTAAACGTGACTAAGTTGTCTGAATATAAAATGTAGACAAACTTTTCAATACCTTACGATAATATCTTATTACAACTTTCTAAATAAGTAAATAATAAGAAACTTATAGATTATCATAAGTTTTCTTTATGTTTCTAAATTTGAATAGCTTTCATGCTCCTTATGAATACTATTACCATAAAGTAAAGTGCTTTATTAGCGGTTTACTTACAGTTCATACATACTATGAACTGCTCATCATTCAACATACAAAAAATGTTATAGAGGTGAAATAAAATGGGTAAACGAAAAGCAAATCATACTATTTCAGGAATGAATGCTGCATCCGCACAAGGACAAGGTGCTGGTTATAACGAAGAGTTTGCAAATGAGAATTTAACTCCTGCAGAGCGACAAAATAATAAGAAACGTAAAAAGAACCAATAACGAAAAATCCCAAAAGGAACATACACCTTTTGGGATTTTTTCTAATGTTTATAACGTAATAATTCCGAAACAGTTACAAATCGATACCCCTGCTTTTTCAGCTCAGGCAAAATTTTTGCAAGTGCCGATACTGTTTGACTACGATCATTTCCTCCATCATGTAACAATACAATATCTCCACTTTTAGCATTTTTCAGAACATGATTCACAATGGATCCAACCCCAGGATTCGCCCAATCACGTGGGTCTTGATGCCACGACCATAGAACAGTTTGATACCCAGCTTCTTTCGCTGTTTTAAATACAGCATCGTTAATATATCCGCCAGGTGGACGGAATAGCAAAGGTTCTTTCACCCATTTTTTAAAATATTTCTTTCCATCTAAAATATCATTTTCTAATTTTTCATCCGATGAATTACTCGCATATAAATGATTCATCGTATGATTTCCAATTTCATGTCCCTCTTTTAACACTTGTTTCACTAAATATGGATTACGCTGAACTCGAAATCCAATCATAAAAAATGTCGCTTCTGCTTTATATTGACGTAATAAATTTAAAATTTGTGGTGTATAAGTTGGATCTGGTCCATCATCAAATGTAATGGCAATAATCTTTTCATTATTAGGTACTTCCCATGTTACATAGCCAGTTGGTTCTAGCTCTTTTCTGAGCAACATTTTCGCTTCCACTTTTTCAACTTGAAATATATGTACTGCGCATAGGAAAGAAAAAACGAATAGAAAAATTTTCCGTTTTAACATAACATTCATTAAAGTAATAAGGTTGTCGAATACACAACAACCTCATTTACTTTTCTAATTGATCTACATGCTGCATAATATTTTGAAGATTATTTTCGTATTGCTCAAGTTGTGGGCGTTGTGTTTCCGAAGCTACTTCTAGTGCATTTTGAATCTGTTCATACGCCTCCTGAACCTCTTGGCGTAACTCTTTTAAATCATGACCGTAGTTTGGATCATTTTTCACAATGTTGTTAAATGCATTTTCTGCTTGTGTAACACCTTGCTGAGCTGCTTGAAATGCTTGTTGTTTGTCTTTATGATATGGCATTATACAATCCCCTTTCCATAATAGTTAGTCCCATTTATCTTTACCTTTTTTTCTAAAAACATTCTCGTATAAATTTGCAAACTTCTCTCATTCTAAAGAGAAAGAGGAGGTGTCACATACAATGGGCAAAAACAATCGTGAAGCGAAAGAAAAAAAAGGACAACCTGAACCATTAAGCGGATCTCATAAAGTAAAAAACCGTAACCATTCACGCCAAAAAAATCATGCACATCATGATATGTAAAACAATAGGTTCACACTAGCTACCTTTGCCACATACAATGTTTATATTTTTCCATTTATTCTTCACCCTTACTTCATTCATGCATAACATAGTATGAATTGAGATTTTACGGAGGGTGTCTTACATGGGCAAGAAAAAGAAGGATTGTCTTTTTCATGTTGATGGTTTCGAAGAATGGATGGATCAATTTTGTTCTGATTCTTGTAGTAACTTTAGTTTCCCAAATCAAATTCATATTGATCTTTGTGAAACTGAACAAGAATACATTTTGGAAACAGATGTACCAAATGTAACTGAACAAAATGTAGTTATTAAAAAGATGGAGACAGGCCTAAACATTTGCATACTTCATAAAAATATTTCTTTGCAGCGGAACATTCCTTTACCCGCTAATATTATTTATAAGAAGATGCTAGCCTGCTTAGAGAATGGATTTTTAGCCATTCATATTTCCAAAAACGAAGTAGCTAATAAACATGAAGAGAAAGTTCTTTTTCAAATTGAGAATTAAAATAAATACAAAGATAAGCCCCAGTCGTCTACTGGGGCTTATTTTATTTCGCATGTACTTCCATATTAGAATTTCCATCATATCTTTTTTTCAATAAACCTTTCGTAACTAACAGAACTGGAAACGCTACAGTTGAAAATATAGCTAGCGCTGAAAATACTACAAATCCATTTTGGTACCCGTAATAATCGAGAAGTACGCCCCCAAACCATGGACCTATTACTGCTCCAATCCCCGAAAACCCCATTGCTCCAAAATATGTCCCTTTTAAATGTGGAACAGCTATATCATCTATAAATACATCCGTCATTGAAAACATGAGAACTTCTCCAATTGTAAAAATAATTGTACAAATGGCAGCACCTAGCGTAGATTCTACTATTCCAAATCCAAACAATCCCCCGCTCACAAATAAAGTTCCCACCATAATGGATACTAACGGTGTATACTTCTTACACATTTGAATAACAGGGTATTGAATTACGACTACAACAATCGCATTTAAAGCGAGCATATATGAAAATAATTTCACTCCATCCTGGAATATATGTGCATTTGCAAAATATTGAGATACTGTTGTCGTTAAGTGAGAAAAACCACAATTACTCAAAATAATACCAACTAAAGCAACTAAAAATACGACATCCTTTCGCAAAATGCGAATTGCATTTAACATTGTGACAGGCTTTTCTGTATTCACTTTCTTTTTGTCAATGGGATACTTCTTAAATTGGAACGCTAATATAGCTGTATATAGAATATATACTCCAGCTGCTACTAAAAAAGGAATTGTAGATTTTGCGCTTCCAATTTGTAATCCGACAAGTGGGCCAATCGCTACTCCAACATTGATTGCACCGTAACGCAAATTATATACGAGTAACCGATACTCTGGTTTCGTTAAATCTGATAATAAAGCTCTTGACGTGGGTTCAAAAAAGGACCTACATAATCCATTCAAAGCATTTAATAAAAAGAAACTTAAAACATGATCTGCAAGTGAAAAACCTATGAATACAAACACCCAAACGATCATGGACCATATTATAATCATATTTCGACCGAATCGATCAGATAAATTCCCTCCAATAAAACTAGCAAACACTCCAACAAGTGCACTCGTTCCGATAATAGCACCCGTCATTCCAGCTGATACACCTTTAACAGTTGTTAAATAAATTGCTAAAAAAGGAATACTCATTGAAGTAGCAAATCTAGCAAACAATGTCCCTAAAATAATACTCATTCCAAGTGGATGAATATGCTTTAACTTCCCCTTCATCTTTAAACCTACTCTCCCTGTTCTTACATAAAAAAAGAAAGCAAAGGATCTGCTTTCTTTCCCTTTTTATACTTGAGATGTTGTTACCCGAGCAGTTCTCGTTATATCCATATCTATGCCATATGTAAACTGTAATTCTTTACAAACATCTTTAATTAAAATTGCAACATTATACTTCTCATTAAATTGTAAAACGATGTTTTCTACTTCTTCATATGTATACTTATATTCCCCTGTAATGACACTTTTTAAATCAAAGCATTCATTTATACAAAGTTGCACAAGTAGCTGGTCATATTTTTCTATTACATCTTCTTTCTTCCACAGTACCTCTTTTACATATAACCGATCAAACTTCACACTTTCTCGATTACAATCCGTTAAAATCCGGGTCATTTCATTTAATTCTCGATACAATTCAGAAATATTTTTACTTAAACTAAGTAGTTTATCTACGCCGTTTTCATATAACATATTCATTCCACCCCCGCATTTTCTTCCTCTTATTATAGCAAGAAAATTCTAAAAATAGTTTCTTTCTTCTGAAATATTAGGAAACTAATTTCGATTGCTTTACAATGAAACTAGCGAACACGAAAGGGGAAAGAAAATTGGAGCAAAAATTATATTACACTGATGCTTATAAGCAAGACTTTACTACAAAAGTTATAAAGCAAGATTATGATAAAGACGGTAACTTATACGTTATTTTAAACGAAACGGCATTTTATCCAACAGGTGGCGGGCAACCCCATGATACTGGAACTTTAAATGGCATTGCTGTACTTGGTGTTGAAGAAGTCGACGAAGAAATCCGCCACTTCATTGCAGAACAATTACATACAGAAGAAGTAGAAGGTAAAATTAATTGGGAGCGCCGTTTTGATCATATGCAACAACATGCGGCTCAGCACATTTTATCTGCTGCTTTTTGGGATTATTTTAACATACCTACGATTGGATTCCATCTTGGTAAAGAAACGGTAACAATTGATTTAGAAACAGAAAATTTACATGCAGAAACGGTTGAAAAAGCAGTACAAATTGCGAACAAAATTGTTTTTGAAAATCATCCAATTCTTATTAAATGGATGAACTTAGAAGAAGCGAAAACATTACCACTTCGCAAAGAACCGACTATGACAGAAAATATACGCGTTGTTATGATCGAAAACTTTGATTATAACGGCTGTGGTGGAACGCATCCGAAACGTACAGGTGAAGTAGGGCCTATTCAAGTACTAGGATGGGAACGTAATAAAGGCGGCATACGATTAACATTTATCGCTGGTTGGCGTACACTTAAATTAATGGGACAACAGCAACAGATTATGAAGGATGTTTCTAAACAATTAAACAGTAGCGAAGCTGATATTCCAGCAAAAGTAGCACAACTTCTTACTTCTCAAAAAGAAAATGAAAAAGCAATGCAAACAATGACTGAAAAATTATTATATGCAGAAGCAAATGAACTACTTCAACACCCTACAGAAATCCATGCTGACATACTTATTTCTAAAGTATTTATAAATCGTTCTATACAAGAAATCGCAAAGCTATCCGCTATTATTACAGAACAACAAGAGCATGCCATTACATATTTCGTTATTGAAAACGATGACAAATTACAATGCATCCTCGCTTGCGGAAAATCAGTATCATACGATATGAATGCTCTTTTAAAAGATGCACTTCCTGCCATTGAAGGAAAAGGTGGTGGAAATAAAAAGAGTGCTCGTGGTGGCGGGAAAGCGCCTATGAGCGGGGATGAGTTTTTAAATCAACTTATTTCTTCTTTACAGTCAGAAGTCTAAAACATGTTTATGAAGGATAGCTAACGGCTATCCTTCCACTATATTTATAGACCTATATTTCGTTTTAACCCTTGATAACTCCCTGCATTTACAAAACCTTCACTTATAAGAGAAATAAAAGTTTCCGAAAAACCATACTGACTTAAATCTTTAATCGGTACCATTTGCACATCATGAATTGGATTATGATCAAACTCGTTAGAAGGTAGCGTAATTTCACCTTCAATCCTTTCAAGCAAAAACGTAATATGTAATAGAGACGGGAGAGCATCTGGTTTATCACAAACATATAATAGCTTCTTAATCTTAACTTCCAATCCTGTTTCTTCTCTCATTTCTCGAATCATTGCTTCTTCTAACGTTTCACCATTCTCTACCCTTCCCCCCGATAAAGACCAATTCCGATTAGCAACTTTTTGCTTTACTAGCAATACTTTTTCAACTTCAATTAAAATTCCCGTAACACGAACTTGCATTACATTTTCCATATACAATCTCCTCTCCCTATTAAATTTACAAATAAATCCTTCCACAAAAAGAACGTATGTTTTATAATTAAAGAAAATTATGGAAGAAAGAAGTTGTTACATTCATGCGTCCATCTTTAACAAAGTCTATATCACTTGAAGATTTCCAAAGCTATTATTGGTTAAAAGCAGAACTCCAAACATTTTGTCGTGAGTATGGTTTACCAGCTAGTGGTTCTAAGATCGAAATAACCGAGCGTATCTCACATTATTTAACAACGGGAAAAGTATTAAAAAACAGTTCTTATCACAAGGTGAGTAAAATTTCTCTTTCTTATAAAGATCTTTCTCTTCAAACTGTTATTACTGAAAATCACCGCTGTAGCGAAGATGTACGGGCTTTTTTCAAAGAAAAAATCGGAGCAAACTTCCGTTTTACAGTAGCTCTTCAAAAATTTTTTAAAGAGAATGTTGGAAAAACATATGAAGACGCAATAACGTTTTGGTATGAGGAAAACGAACGAAAAAAAGACCCGTCTTATAAAACAACGATCAGCGCGCAGTTTGAATATAATCGCTTTACTCGCGACTTTTTCGAAGATCCAAATAACAAAGGAAAATCAAAAGCTGATGCTATCGCTACTTGGAACGAAATAAAAGCAAAGCCTGGTAGCAATGTTTATGTTCCTCAAAAAGTAGAAAACTAGTTCCTTTCTAGTCTTCTACTTTCTCAAATAATAGCGCAAGCCCTATCCCGCCCCCTATTCCTAATGTCGCGATTCCATACTTCATATGCTCTCTTTGCGCTTGATAAAACAAACGCGTTACAAGCATAGATCCAGATGCACCGTACGGATGACCGAGCGCAATTGCACCACCATTTACATTTACTTTTTCGTACGGAATTTGTAACTCCTTTGCACAAGCTACAACTTTTGAAGCAAACGCTTCATTTATTTCAAAATAATCGATGTCTTCTACCTTTACATTCATTTCTTTTAACAATTTGTGCACTGCAAATATTGGACCAGTTCCCGGAAGGTTTGGATTCACTCCAACTACAGCACTACGAACGAAACGAAGAACTGGCTTGTATCCTAATTTTTTGGCTTGCCCCTCTTCCATGACAAGAACGGCACATGCCCCATCATTTACACCGCATGAATTACCTGCCGTTACTGTACCATTTTGTAAAAATGCGGGTTTTGTTCTTTTAATGATTCGTTCATAATTCATTTCTGGCTTTATAGATTCATCTAATAATCCATTAAAAGACAATATTTCATCATGTATATATCCTTTTTCTAACGCTTGCAGTGTTCGTTTATAACTAAGGCAAGCGTACTCGTCTTGCATTTCTTTCGTTATGTTATAACGTTCTGCAACATATTCAGCCGCTACTCCCATATTAGGATCACCAATTGTTTCAGGTGAAAATCGCGCTCTATTTTGAAAAGGTGACGTACTTGTACTCTCTACTCCTCCGGCGATATAGCACTTACCGGCCCCGCCTTGAATGAAATGACATGCGGTGCGAATCGCTTCCAATCCGGCACCACATTGCCGGTCAATCGTTACACCAGGAATATGATAGCCAAGTCCTGCCTCTAAAGCAGACAATCTCGCAACATTCCCTCCTGGTCCAACAACATTCCCTAATATAACATCGTCTATTTCCTTCTCAATTCCTTTACCTAGAAATGAAAGCAGTGGTGCGGCTAATTGCTGAACTTCATAGTCTTTCAACATCCCATTAATCTTACCAATAGGTGTTCTTTTCGCTTCTACAATAACCGCCCTATTCATATATTTTCTCCCGATTTCCAATCATACTTTTTGCTGCAATACGAGCAACTTTCCCGCTATTTGTATACGGTATTTCATCTGTAAAATGCCATTCTTTCGGTATTTTAAACGAAGATAATCGTTGTAAGCAAAAACTCTTTAATTGTTGCTTCGTAGCACTTCCTTTTACGATCGCGACAGGTTTTTCACCCCAGTAACTATCTTCCATACCAATTACAACTATTTCATCAACAGCTGGATGTTCATGTAATACACTTTCTATTTCTTCTGGGAAAATATTAATTCCTCCAAATAAAATCATATTCTTCTCTCTACCGACAATATAAATAAATCCTTCTTCATCTTCATAACCTACATCGCGCACTGTCATCCAGCCATCTGCATTCAACTCCCGTGCTAAAACCCCATCTATTATGTATCCCATAAAAAACTGATCACTTTTCACATAAACAGTTCCTATCTCGCCGTTCGGTACTTCTTTTCCTGCTTCATTACATATTCTAACCTGCACATTGTGACAAGGTTTCCCTACTGAATTCGGCTTTCTTTTACTTTCTTCCTCGACTAGTGCTGTTACAAAACTTAGCTCTGATGCACCATAAAATTCATATCTTTTTGCATACGGAAATATATTCTTTATTTTTTCTTTTGCCTCAGTTTCCCATTTCGCTCCAGACGAAATAATTTTTATTTTATTTTCTATTACTCTATTTTCTTTATATAAAGATTCAAGCATTGTCGGAACTGTATACATGACTGAAATATGTTCCGTTTCTAACTTATCCAGCACTTGATCTGAAATAAACTTTCTCATAATGTGCACTGTTTGCCCTACATATAATGCACTTATTGCGCCATATAAGAAAAGAGAATGAACGAGCGTCCCAGCTATTAAAATAGAATCTTCTTTTTTCATATGAAAGTCATGTATATTACAATCGAAACTATGAACCCACGATTGTTGCCCACGTAAAAACGCTTTTGCTTTCCCAGTCGATCCTGATGTGAATCCCATATAAAAAGGAGCATTTTGTACATTTTCTATAGGGAAATATGTAGGAAGATATTTCTCAATCATCCTTTTCCACTCATCAATTTCAATTACTCTTCCTTCTTCACCAGGTAGATCATTTAACTTATATCTCTCTGTCACAATCATATCCGGATTACTAATTGCAATTCTTTCTTTGAGCTCATCTTGTTTCCACTTTATATCTAGTGGCACACAAACCCATCCGGCCATAGCAGCACCAGCGAATAGTTGTAAAAACTCTATACGATTTTCTAATATGATTGCTATCGTTTTATTCTTCGATCCTTTTTCATTCAACCAGCTTGCTACTTTACACACTGACTCAAACCATTCTTTATATGTTAAAACTCGATCACATTCCTTTATCGCTATTTTATTCGGTTGTAAAGAAGCATGCTTTTTATATTCTTTTGTAATCCCCATTTGAGACGTCCTTTCTTTCCAAAATACTAAAAAGAAACACGCAATAAACGTGTTTCTTCTCTTTCTTATCCCGCATTTGTATATTTCCCATTCTTTAGAGCAGGCGTAATAATATGTTTCAATGAACGGTGTAATTTTGTTACAAGAACTGCTGCAATAATTGCTTTTATACAATCCCCTGGTAAAAACACAGCACTCACTTTCATCGTCTCCCATACGGAAACACCCATTAAGAAAGCTTGTACAGTAATACCAAATACATAAACTACGAAAATACCACCAATTATATTAATGCATAATACTTTTATAATAGAAACTTCACGTAAACGCTCAATTAAATAACCAATGACAAACGCTCCAACGATATAACCAAGTAAGTATCCTGCACTTGGCCCAACGAATACACCTGGACCACCTCGTCCACCAGCAAGTAATGGTGCTCCAACTCCTACAATAAGTAAGAAAATAAGCTGACTTAATGCACCAAGACGTGATCCTAACAGTCCACCAGCAAGCATAACACCAAGTGATTGTAATGTAATTGGAACTGGTGTGATAGAAAGAGCAATTGGGGGTATTAACCCTAATACTCCCATAATAGAACTAAATAAAGCGACGAAAACTAAGTTTTTTGTATTCATATTTGCTTCCCCTATTTGTAAACTTAAAATGATTTTTGGATAACATATTATAGGAGTTATATTATCTTTCTCCCCATCCTTTGTCAACTTATTTTTATAATCAGTTTACAAATATAAATTCAATTATTTCTCTTCATGCAAATGCTGAAGTTCTTTCCGAAGCGCTTGTTTTAAAAACTTCCCAACAGATGTTTTCGGTATTTCTTCCATAAATACAATATCGTCTGGTAACCACCACTTCGCAAACTGTGGTTTTAAAAACTCATATATTTCTTCTTTTGTTACTGCACTATTTTTCTTTTGAACAACGCAGGCAACCGGTCGCTCTTGCCACTGCGGATGAGGTACAGCAACGACAGCCGCTTCAAATATAGCATCATGTGCCATTAAAGCATTTTCAAGGTCAACTGAGGAAATCCATTCTCCACCGCTTTTAATAACATCTTTCGTACGGTCAACAATTTTCACGCAGCCTTCCTCATCAACCGTAACGACATCTCCTGTATATAACCAGCCATCACGAAAACCTTCAACAGTACGCTCATCGTTATAATAACTTTCAGCGATCCATGGTGCTCGTAAACATAGTTCTCCCATCTCCGTACCATCCCACTTTACTTCACCATTTGTACCGACTACTTTCATCTCTACACCAGGTACAAGATATCCTTGTTTTGATCGGATTTCTAATTGCTCTTCATACGATAATTCCGTTTCATAACTTTTTAAACGTGCAAGTGTTACAAGTGGACTTGTTTCCGTCATCCCATATGCATGAATGAAAGGAACATTATGTTTCTGTTCAAATGCTTTAATAACGCTTTTCGGTGCAGCTGCACCTCCGCATAATATTCTCGTCATACTAGATAAATCGTAACTATTATTTTCTAATTCTTGTAATACACCAAGCCAAATTGTCGGCACACCAGCAGCTAACGTCACTTTTTCTGATTGGATCATTTCTAATAAAATTTTAGGCGTAAACATTGGTCCTGGCAGAACTTGTTTTGACCCAAACCAAGTAGCTGCGAAAGGAAGTCCCCAAGCGTTCACATGGAACATCGGTACAATCGCCATTGCCGCATCACTTTCCGATAAGGCAGCTGTATCCGCTAAACCAAGTGCCATACAATGCAAAACAGTACTACGATGCGTATATACAACACCTTTTGGATTTCCTGTAGTCGCTGACGTATAACACATACCAGCAGGTGTATTTTCATCAATATCTTTTACAAATTGGAAATTTGGATCGCCTTCTTCTAATAGCTTTTCATAATGATATACAGGCTGAAGTATAGTTTTTGGAAGTTCATCTTTATCTGTCATAATAATGTAGGCTTGTACAGTTGATAATTGTGATTGAATTTTTTCAACGAGTGGTACGAGATCTTCATCGATAAGTAGAATTCGATCTTCTGCATGCTGAATAATGTATGAAATATGTTGAGGAGATAAACGAATATTAATTGTGTGTAAAACGGAAGCAATACCAGGAATAGCAAAATACGCTTCCACATGTCGATGATGATTCCACGCTAACGTTCCTATACGCTCGCCTTCTTTAATCCCTAATTTTTCCAACGCACTGGAAAGCCTTCTCGTCCTTTCACCTAACTGCTTATACGTTAACGTCGTAACTGTATCATGTGTCCGTGAAACAATTTCTTTCTTTGAAAACAGTTTTTCTGCTCTTTCTATCATAGAACTAATTGTTAGCGGTACATTCATCATCATATTGGTTATATCCCCCTTTAAAGCGTTTTCATTTTTGTTTATTATAACAGACTTCTACAAATAATCACGACATTTTTCTGTATTTTCTGAATTATTTCTTTGGAAATAATTCAGAAAATACTAAGAGAAGATATACTAAAATTCCTTCTTACGATATATAAATACCGAAATAACAAAAGAAAAGATATATATGATAACACCAAATATCGTATATAAAATTGAAACGTATAAAGATGAATTTAAATTTGATATTGGAAATTGTTCTATTAGATAGCCAATTACACTTTGTAATCCAAAATAAGTAACAAGCCCCCCACATGCGCCTCCAATTGTAATGGCATCAGATTTTTCTGCTCCAAAAACATAGAGGAGTGGATAGGCTATTGCTCCGGCATTAAGAATGATGAAAGTCCCTAAAGAAACACTCTTAAATATACCATCATCAATTGGTGTATTTGAAACTAAACCATGTACATAAAATATGCCATATGATAATAAAGTACCAATAATTACAACTGAAAAATAGAAAAAGTAGTGACTTTGCACAATATTACTTCTAGTAACAGGTAAAGTAAGTACATATTTTTCATAACCTGACTTACTCTCATATTTAATAACTTCAAGTGCAGGAATCGCAGCAAATAAGATAATGAACGTAGCAATTAAACGGTACATTGAAGCATCACCAAAATAAAAAACGAATCCGGCTCCCAATATCGCTATTCCCATGAACATAAAGAAAGTTCGATACACTAGATAATAGTTCGTCAATAATAAACCTCTCATTTATTTTTCACTCCTCGTTAATAAGACACTCATTTCTTCTATCGAGATGGTTCTATGAGCAATACCACTTGGTAATTTATGCACATCTGATACGAGTACATTGAAATAAGAACCATGGTCTCTCTTTGCCACAACTATATCTTTATTGATTAAAGCTAGTTGTTCCACATCAACATCTACGATGGTGTAACTGTCTAAAACCTTATCTTTTTCTTCGTTCAATAAAATTTCTCCATCTTTTATAATGATAAGGTGGCTAGCTACTTTTTCTACATCACTCATAATATGAGAAGAAAGTAATATACCACCGTTACTTTTACTCACAAAACTTTTTAATTCCTCTAACACGCCCTCCCTAGATGAAGGATCCAGACCTCCCGTCGCCTCATCTAGGATTAATAATCTGGCATTATGTGACAGTGCAACAGCTATAGTTAGTTTCATTGACATCCCACGCGAGAATTTACCTACTTTCTCATTAGTAGGTAAAGAGAAAGTATTTACTAATCTATAAAAATTATCTTGGTCCCAAGATTCAAACATCTTTTCAAAAACCTTATTTAATTGCTTTATTGTAAGATGAGCCGGTAGATTCATAGCATCAAATACGACTCCTATCTTTTCCTTAATCTTGGTATCTTTATTTATATTTTCTTCACCAAATATTTTTACTGTACCACTATCTTTAGAAATTAATTCTAGTACTGTTTTAAAGGTTGTTGATTTCCCTGCTCCATTGTCACCAATAAATCCAACAATTGACCCCGACGGCACATTGAAGGAAACATCTCTTAAAACAACTTTGTTTCTAAATGATTTACTTAAATTTTCAATTTCTAGAAGATTTGACATCATTACACTCCTATCTTAACTTTTCATAAAAATATGTTTTCTACTATTAAAAATTATCCACTTTTTCTCTCACTTTCTTTTTCAGTTTAAAAATAAAACGATTACTATATTCTTTATTTTCTACTAAAATTCGATACACCTCTAATACTCCTAACACACGAACAAAAAGATAAACTCCGATAGCAATAAGTACAACGCAGTACGGATAATACTGCACTAATTCTCCTGAAGTGATATGCTTTTTCTCAAACAAAAACGGTATTGCACCTGCGGCTATAAAACAAAATCCAACAATCATTACTGCCGCATACTTCTTCTTAATAGTCGCATATCTTTTTGTCAATTCTTTTAGAAAGTTTTGATCAAATAGTAGTTCTTCCTTTGTCAATACATTGTATCGACTCTCTTCTATCGTTACAGGTACCATCATCGCTCCAATTCCAAGGACAGCAATGATAATAACAAGAAATGTCGACATTGTTGCATTTTCTTTAAATAATAAATACGGTATTGTAGATAAAATGAGCAAACTAAATCCTAGCGCTATATATTTAGAAATTTTTTGTCCATACACTACATACCCTTCTGCCATTTCCTGACTTACGTAATATCCATCTACATTTTCATTACTTTGCTCAGCAGTTTCTTTTAATAAATAGTCGAGTGATACTTCAAATACATTTCCAATTATTATTAACTTTTCAGTTTCAGGAAAACCTTGACCGTTTTCCCATTTACTAACCGCTTGTCTCGTTGTGTTTAATTTCTCGGCTAACGCTTCTTGAGAAAGACCCTTTTCCTTTCTTAATTTAAAAAGCTTTTCACCAAATCCCATATGTGTGTCCCCCTTTGTTTTCTTAATTAAATTGTATGTTAACATTACCCTTATCTCTATCTTCCTGCGGTTGCACTTTGTCAACTTACGGTTGCGATTGTGTTATATAGCGATTTTGTATACGATTTAGCTATTTTCCTTATATGATTTTGACGTTAATAAAACAAACTCTCCTAATACCCAATTATAACAATTATAGGTAATTATTGTTATAAGAAACCAAAAAACTCCCTTATTCATTTAAAGGAGTTTTTAATATGAAGCATTCCAAGAGGAGCTGTTTTTTCTTCCTCCTATTGCCTCACAATTTCTTCTATATATTTTTATGTGTCATATAACGAACTATGTACAGCATATGTTTTCATCTCTTTATCTGAGGCCTACTCATATATATGTAAAATATTACTCTTATTAACTCCCCTAATAAAACTACTTCTCAATACTCATAACGGCTTCTGCTTAAACTTTTCATAATGTCGTACTTTTAATAAAAGGATATTCCCGCAATCTGTACAAATATAAGCATCTACTGGTGAAGATGTGAACATCGTCTCCTTTTTCCGTATTTGTGCATAACCGACAAACTCACCTTCTCCTATGTTATGAGAACCACAATTAGAGCATGTCTGCACGTCTTTCTGTTTCATGAGAGCACCACCTTTAATCTGTTTCTACTCCCTTCGACAATCCACTTCCATTTCCCTTCCAAAAAACCTCTAATTCTCTTACATTTCAACAGGAATCTTAGAACAGAAAACGTATATGTACTATGAAATGTATTTAATGACGGGGGAATTTTATGAGTACTATTCTGACACTTAATACAGCAAGTGAAATTGAAAACGCAGAAATACATATGCTTTCTTCTAGATTAGCGCTACTACAAGCAATAAGCGGAAATCCAATGCAAGTACAAATGAAAAAGTTCGGGAGTGCCACTGCCTTTTCATCAAAAATAATTGCTGGTCCTGCTTTTAATACAGTAAAAGGCGTTACCTTTACAAATACAGATGAGATAGATGCGATTATCTCTTATTATCAATCACTACAAATTCCTTGCCGTTTTGAAATTACACCAGCGCAAGGTACAGCTGAACTATTTCAATACTTATCTGAAAAAGGATTTTACCAATCTAGCTTCCATACCGCTTTATATAGTAAACCGAAAGAAGATCCATCTCTTCTTCCTTCTAACATTTCAGTACGCAAGCTAAAAGAAAATGAGTTTGATATTTTTGCAGATATATATGTACGTGGTTTTAACATGCCATCCTTTACAAAAGATGGCGTGCGCCAAAATAACAAAATTCTTTACAATAAACTAGGATGGCATTTTTTCATAGCTGAAGTTCAAAATACTCCTGCTAGTATAGGAGTTCTCTATATAAATAACGGTGTTGCCTCATTAGCCGCTTCTGCTACTTTGCCAGAATTTCAACGTAAAGGCTGTCATACTGCATTAATTCAAAAACGAATTGAGACAGCTATTGAATCCAATTGTCATTTAATAGTTGGACAAGCAAGGTTCGGTAGCGGCAGCCAAAATAATATGGAACGTGCCCATATGAAAATCGCTTATACGAAATCAATATGGACTGCAAAAAACATATAATTAACATTCTTTCTCTTTTTATTACACTTTTATACATTTTATTACAATTTATTTTCTACCCTATTAATCATTTGAATATTCAAACTAGATTTGTTACGCTATTACTAGATACATCATTCAACTTGCAATATGAAAAGAAAATTCTAATCAAACTACAAGGAGGAGAAATGTATGACTAAACATGATCATGGTTTAAAAGAAAAAGTAGAAGGTGCCATCGATAAAGTAAAAGGTGAAGTAAAAGAAGTTGTCGGGAAAGTAACTGACAATAAAAAATTACAAGCTGAAGGAAAATGGGATAAAGTGAAAGGCACTGCTAAAGATACTGTCGGTAATGTGAAAGAAAAAGTTCATGAATATAAAGAGCATAAAGAGAATAAATAAAAGAACGAAAATGTATGGTTGTGCAAGTAGTAAGTTACTAGATATTTGCATTTTATATTTACCCATAAAATCATTTTAAAACGACAAATAGATGCCTTCGGGCATCTATTTGTCTATAAACAACTATTTTAATTATATAACCACTCTGACTTTTCATTACTAACATTTTCTAACACAATGCCTTTACTAGAGCTAAAAATTACTTTTACATCTTATTTTGTGAAATTTGGTTTTAGGTCTCCTGTATATGGTTCGTGCTCAACAAAGATTTTTATATCTTTTCCATTCGCATCTTTCCCCATTCTTGTATACGTAAATTTCTCTTTATTTAATTCTGTAAGTTCAAGAACTGCACCGTATTTATTATTTCCTAACGAAACGTGAGCTCTTATTTTATTACCATGTACAACATCAAAGAAACCATAGTCTCCACGACTTTCTCCTGTATTCACATTAAAAAACTCATATTTATTTGTACTTTTATCATATTTTGCTAGACTGATTAAGTTTGAATTGTATTTTGTTACATTATTGCCCTGTTCGTCTAATACCACCGTACCGTTCCATAGTGTACTAGATAGTATTTTATCTCCATCAACATCCGTAACTATTTTACCCGTCGAGCTCTCTAAATTTTTATCAGGTCGCGTGAAAGATAGCTCTTTTTTATGATAAGGAACATGTTCAACAAATACTTCTACATCGTTCCCTTTTGCATCTTTCCCCATTCTTTTATATGTAAATTTCTCTTTATCTAATTGCGTTAATTCAACAACTGCTTGATAATTTTGCGTCTCAGAAATTAGTACTCTTTTCTTTCCATCGTTAGTTATAAAAAAGGTACCGCTATCATTACGACTCTCTCCTGTATTTGCATTAAAAAATTCATACCTTGCTGTTTTAGCATCATACTTTGCAAGCCCAATGAAATTTTGATTTTCTTTCGTTAAATCATTATGATCTTTGTCATAGACTTTTGTCCCTTGCCAATTTGTTTCACCAAGTATGCTAGCTAATAGTTGCCCTTTCGTTTGTTGAGTTTGCTCAGTTTCTTGTATTGCATTGTATAAAAATTGTGCATACTGTTCACGCGTCACATCCATATTTGGAGCAAAATTCCCTCCGCCTACTCCTTTTGCAATATTATTTGTTTGAACAGCACTAATTGCATTGCTTGCCCATGAGTTCGTTGAAACGTCATTAAAAGTGTGATCACTCTTTGTCTTTAAATGAAAAGCATTTGTAAGAACCTGTGCCATTTCTGCACGTGTTAAGGATGCCTTCGGTCTAAAGTTCCCATGCTCGTCACCCTTAAAAACGCCCATTTCTGTTAAAGACAAGATTTCCTTTTTATAGCTTGTCGACTCTTCACTTACATCTCCATATGGATTCTCATAATTTTTGTCTTCTGCCAAATTAAAATAACGATATAGTAAAGCTGCAACTTGTTCGCGTGTCACGTTATCTCCAAAACCAAATCTCCCATCATCATAGCCGAAAATGATTTTCTCATCTGTTAATTGCTGAATCGCCTCATATGCCCAGTGCCCCTGTGGAACATCTTTGAATACACCAGTATGATTCGTTTGTGGTGTAATCGCTTCTGCTTTCACTTCTCCATTTTTTTCAGTTAATAGAACTCCACCTAGAACTGCTGATATGATACATGTTTTTAAAATTGTTTTATTCATAGCTTTCCAATCCCTTCCTTCATTTAACAAAGAATTACACCACTTTTCTTCCAAAAGAAGACTCTATGTGAGCAATTCATGTTTTAAATTTTCATTACAGCTAATTGGATACAAAGTGTTACACCTCCAAAGTTCTTTTTCATAGTATCCATAGCTGCTATATATAGGAATTATAAATAGCAACTATAAATTGCCCATAAATAAATTATTAAAAAAAGATAAAATTAAGATAATATATTTTTAATCTCAATCTAAAAAACGTTATTCCTTCTCATCTAGCTCGTTAAGAAAGAATAACGTTTTTTTTAATTCTAGCGTTCTTTTTGGAAAAAAGATGGTTTGAAATTAAATGTTCATTCCATTTTTTTGTTTATGTTATTATGATAAAAGAAAGAATATTTCGAAATAATAAACCTGAATTTGGGCAGAAATGAGGAAAAGAAATTGAATATTGAGCAACAATTATATGATGTGGTGAAACAGTTAATTGAACAAAGATATCCAAACGATTGGGGTGGAGCCGCAGCGATTCGTGTAGAAGATGGAACAATTTATACAAGTGTTGCTCCGGACGTAATAAATGCTTCAACAGAACTTTGTATGGAAACAGGTGCAATTTTAGAAGCTCATAAATTTCAAAAGAAAGTTACACATTCTATTTGTCTTGCAAGAGAAAATGAGCATTCTGAATTAAAGGTACTCTCACCTTGTGGTGTATGCCAAGAACGTTTATTTTACTGGGGACCAGAAGTACAGTGTGCGATTACAAATGCTAAACAAGATATTATTTTTAAACCTTTAAAAGAGTTGCAACCATATCATTGGACAGAAGCATATCATGATGAAATGGCAAAAGAATGGAGTACGAGATAGGGGAATAAGTTTCATTATTTTCCTGCTGACAATGAAAAAATTTCACGGCCTTTTCCAAATAAAACATCGGAAAAAGCCGTGAAATAACACTTATTTTATAATTGACGGAAGTTTACTTCCCTTCACTCTTCTCTAACACATACAAATCTTCTTCAATATTAGATAGTTTCTCTGTTACAAGCTTTCTAGCATCTCCAATTGCTTGATTGTATGCAAAAGGTCCTACTAATTTAATCATTTCTTCTATTAAACGTTCTGCTTGAAAACGCCCAATTTCATCTAAATCTTCTTCAACGAAAAATTGCTGAATTTGTGCTACAAGCTCTTCTTTTTTATCATTTGGTATTTTTATATTCATCATCATTTATTACTCCTCTATATTTAAGATAGTAAGTTTCTTAACTCTACCATAGAAAAGCGATTTCCAGGACAAGTTTTTGTAACACCTTCTAGCTCCCTATGACCAAGTACATTTCCTTTCTCTATAGAAAACTGCTTCATAAACATTTTACATAAAGAATATAATGCATTCATTTGTGCGGTAGTTGGATCATATTTATCAAAATTACCCGTCATACATATTCCAATTGTATCTCTATTATGATCTTTCGCATGCGCTCCAATATGTAAACCTCGCCCTTCGACTACAGTTCCATCTTCTTCAATAAAATAATTGTAACCGATCCCGCTCCATCCTTTTACTTTTTGATGAAATTCATGTGTTTGATACACATCCCATCCATCTTCGGATGTATGGTGGATAATTAGTTTATTTACTTTTTCTAAAGGAACTAATTCGTCTTTAAATGCTAGATTTGCACATTCAATTTCCATATGAATTGCCTCCTCTTAAAAATCAATCATTATTATTGTTTTATCATCTGGTCTTATTCTCTTTTCCACTTCTAGCTCTTCGATAATTGCTACATATTCACTTATACTATTCTTTCTTATATATGCAACAGTTTGTTCGAGTGGCCAATCTGGGTGAAATAATCCGTCTGAACAAATAAAAATCCTGCTCACTTCATCTATATGTAATTCACCATGCTGTAAATAATGTATCGCTTCTTTCATTCCATTTGCAACGGAATACCCCCCCTGCATATTTGCAAGATAACGATTATATTTTAACTGTTCTCGCACATCTTGAAAAACATATTCTTCTGGTACAGATAACCCTTTTTTACGATCTTCTTCTCTCTTCTTTTTTGCTCGTTTACTAATCCCTTCAACTGTGTCTTTCGTTAATACTTGCATCGTTCCATTTTGAAGTATTGCGACAATCATACAGTCCCCTAATTGTGCGTATTCAATTTTTTCACCATCTATTTTAACTGCCGCAATACATGTACACCATAAATGCTCTTTTTTTCTCGTATCTACTTTATATTCTAACATTTTGCTTTGCAATGCTTCATTTGCTTTGGTAACTGCAACTTGTAAACTATGATTTTCACGTAATGAAGCAAAATAACTTGCAAATAAATGTGAAGCGATGTATGCTCCATTATGTCCTTTTTCATCACGAAACGGGACAAGTGGTGTTGCACCATCACATACACCATAAATCTTATTTTCTTCATTACAAAAGTAAGAATCCTCACATTCTTGCTTCAACGGGCTTTTTTGTTGATATGTTTTTATCTTCACAACTGTATCCCCTTTCAAAAGATAAAGTATTCAAATTATTTCGATTAATCTATTTTTCCGAAATAAACTGTTTTTACCCAAAACTTTCAATATCATATATAATCTTGAAATAATATGAATTTTTTAGTGAAGGACGGGAAAGAGATGGTCAGATTTCTTGGTGTTATTATTGGTTCTATTATTATTGCGATTGCCTTTAATCTTTTCCTTATCCCCCACAAAATTTTAAGTAGTGGAATTGGCGGAATTGCTATTATTTTAGGGATTGTAACTCCTGTAAACACAGGTATTATTAACTTTGTATTAAACTTACCTATCCTTATTTTAGGGTACATAGGTCTTGGAAAAAAAGTAATTTTCAACACAATGGTCTCTGTTATTGTATTATCTGTTGCATTATACTACGTTCCCGTGAAAGTCGTAGCAACAGATCCACTTTTATCATCTATCTTTGGTGGTGTCATTGCCGGAGCTGGTATCGGTCTTGTTTTTAACTGTAATGGATCAACTGGTGGTTTCGATATTATTGGTATGTTATTATCTCGCAAAAGAGACATTAAACTTGGCGGATTCCTTATTATTTTAAATGCAGTTGTTGTAATAATTGCAGGATTTTTCTTCACTTGGGATGTTGCTCTTACAAGCTTACTTTCCATTTATGTGACTGGTAAAGTCATCGATGCTATTCATACGAAACATCGAAAGGTTACACTTATGATTGTAACAAATGAAGCAGAAAAAATGAAAAAACAACTTCTTTCAACTGTTGTACGTGGAATTACATTACTTGATGGCGAAGGTGCTTATTCCAGCGAAAAAAAACGTGTACTTATGACAGTCGTTTCTCGTGAAGAATTAGCAAGCATGAAATTAACAATTTCTGAAATTGATCCTCATGCATTCGTTAACATTACCGAAACGGTTGAAGTATTAGGATTGTTTAGAAAAGGTTAAAAAACTAGGTGGATTTCCACCTAGTTTTTATTTTCCATAAATTCAATTCGATTTCCGAACGGATCTGACACGTAAAATCTAGTTACATCTGGTCGTGCATGATCATCTATTACTTCAATACCTTGCTTTATTAACTCTTGTTTAAATTCATCAATTTTTAAAACATAAAAAGCTGGGTGCGCCTTTTTAGCTGGATTAAAGTTTTGCTCAACTCCGATATGAATCTCTTGATTTCCACACTTAAACCAGCACCCACCACGCTTCTTTAATTCCTCTGGCTTCGGTATTTCCTTCATACCTATTTTTTCACCATAAAATTCTCGTGCTTCTTCTTCACACCCTACAGGCGCAGCTACTTGCACATGATCAATCCCTTGAATATAATTTTTCATTCTCTCTCCCCCTCCTCTATCCTAATTTTATAAGGAAAACCTAATCCTGTAACTTACAAAAGGTTTATAAAACAATATAAGCTCCCCTTATTACCACCCTACATTCACTTTACAAAAAATAAAAAAAACAAAATTCATTCTATAACTTCCATTTTTTATAGCAATACACATTACATCTATATTATAGTTATTAATAGACAACTCTTTTTAGATGCTATTTGTACGGAGGAAATAATATGAGTCGGAAAAAATATTCATCTACTCAAAAAAAACGTCATCCAAATATTTCAGGACGTTTGCGAAACCATATACAAGATCGTTCTTTAGCAGAAATGTACGCATCTCTGTTCGAACATAATCCTGATAGTATTATTTCATTAAATTTAGAGGGAATGATTATACACACTAATCCTTCTGCCGAAAGAATACTAGGTTACACTTCTTTAGAATTAGAGCGAAAAAACATTACCTCTATTCTAGAAGCACATATTTCTGAGCAAGTATTACAATATATAAAACAAACTAAAGCCGACAATCAACAAGAGTATATCGTATCTATTTATCACAAAGACGGATATTTATTAGATGTCGTAACAAAATTAGTTCCTATTTTTTCAAGAAAATGTCTAACAGGCGTGTATGCCATTATGAAGCCTCTTGAAAAATCAGAAAGAATTGAGAAAATGCTTAAAGAGAGTGAACAGAGATTGCGTACATTAGTGAACTCCATGCCTGCGTTTGTTATATTTAAGGATCATGAAGGGCGCTGGCTTGAGGCAAATGACTACGCGCTTTCTTGCTTCAATTTCCATCATGTACCTTACCACGGGAAAAAAGATAGCGAACTTATTCAATATAATGAAGCGTACCGAGAAGCTTTTTTACATTGTGAAGAAGTCGATGAACTAGCATGGCAACAAAGACAAATTCTTCATGGTGAGGAATTTATTATACATAGAGATGATTTCGATCTAATCTTAAGTATATCGAAAGTTCCACTTTATCATCCTGATGGTTCTCGCAAAGGTCTTATCGTGATGGGAAGAGATGTTACTGAGTTAAAAGAAACTGAAAAGTTATTACGAAAATCTGAAAAGCTCGCAGTAGTCGGACAACTGACAGCTGGAATTGCCCATGAAATTAGAAATCCACTTACTTCTCTAAAAGGTTTTCTTACATTGCTACTCCCTGAAATAAATGAGGAGCAGAAATGGTATATCGATGTTATGTTAAGTGAAATTTCACAAATGGAATCTATCACAAGTCAATTTATGGCGATGTCCAAACCACAAGTATTATCTATTCAAACGTGCAACATACAAACTTTAATTGAAGAAGTAGTTACATTTATTTTACCAACTGCTATTATGCATAGCGTTCATATCATTATGGACCATTTCGATTACGTATATGATATTCAATGTGATGGTAACCAATTAAAACAAGTTTTTATAAACATATTAAAAAATGCGATAGAAGCGATGCCAAATGGCGGAAATATTTTCATCCAAACAAAACCATTAGAGGATACTTTCATCTTAATACGGATTATCGATGAAGGTTGCGGCATTCCAGAAGATCGTATCTCCCGTCTAGGCGAACCTTTTTATAGTTTAAAAGAAAAAGGTACAGGGCTAGGATTAATGATGTGTTACAAAATAATTGAAGAACATCATGGTAAATTACACATTTCAAGTGAATTAAATAAAGGTACGATCGTTGATATTCAGCTACCACTTTCTTCATCTCACCTTACAATCTAGTCTTAAAAAATAAAAGAAGCATCTGCTAACGAATAGCAGATGCTTCTTTTATTTTTTGTACTTATAGAACTGTTTTCTCATACCACTCTTTTGCTTTTTCTACTTCACCCATCGTTAATTGATGTCCTCTATTTTCCCAGTGCATTGTTACGTTTGCATTTGCACTTTCTAATAACGTCTTCAGTTCCTCTGACTCAGCAGGTGAACAAATCGGGTCATTTGTCCCCGCCGCAATAAACACGGATTTCTCAGCTAAATTAGGTAATTGTGTTCCTCTTCTAGGCACCATTGGGTGATGAAGCACAGCACCTTTTAACGCATTTTCATAATGGAATAATAAGCTTGCCGCAATGTTTGCTCCATTTGAATAACCGATAGCAACAATGTTATTTCTATCAAATTCATATGTTTTTGCAGCTTCATTTAAAAATTCATTTAATTCCTTCGTACGGAAAATAAGATCCTCTTCATCAAAAATACCTTCTGCTAATCGGCGGAAGAAACGCGGCATCCCATTCTCTAACACATTTCCACGGACACTTAATACCGAAGCTTCCGGGTCAATTATTTCTGCAAGTGGTAATAAATCTAATTCATTACCACCTGTACCATGAAGTAATAACAACACTGGTTTTGAAGTATCTTTCCCTTTTTGAAAAACATGTTTCATCATAATCCTTTTCCCCTTTCAATCACTTTAATCTAAATTTCTCACTTCAAATGGTAAAAGTGTTTGTTCAATCTGTTTTCTATGTTGTTCATATTGCTCTGGTAACTTTAATTCCTCACCCATCGTCTCTAACGATTCGTCATGAACAAAACCAGGGGGATCTGTCGCAATTTCAAATAAGATTTCGCCGTGTTCTCTAAAATAAATTGCGTTAAAATAATTTCGATCTTGTACAGGAGTTACGTGGTATCCAAAACGGGACACACGCTCTTTCCAGTCTAGCTGATCAGCATCGTCACTCGCTCTCCAAGCAATATGATGCACTGTACCAACGCCCATTTGGCCACGACCGATTGTTGATAATTTTAAATCAATTATATTTCCAATATCAGCAGAAGAACGGAATCGAACGAATTCCCCCTCTTCTCCAACTTTCTCAAGACCCATAACATGCTCTAACAGTTCAGCCGTTTTTTGAGGCTGTGCCGATAAAAGAACCGCACCGCCAAACCCTTTAATTGCTACTTCTGGCGTAACTTCTCCAAAAGTCCAATTATTTAATTCGCTCTCTTCTCTTTCTACTAATTCTATATGCAAACCATGTGGATCATCAAATTCTAAATACTGCTCTCCAAATCGAGTCATTTTCGTATACGAAACATCGAATTTTTCTAATCTATTTTCCCAAAATTCCATTGCCCCTTTTGGTACAACATAAGAAGTGATCCCTACTTGACCGTCACCAATAACTCCTTGACGAGCACCTGCCCATGGGAAAAACGTAATAATTGTTCCGGGCTTTCCATCTTCATTACCAAAATAAAGATGGTACGTACCTGGATCATCAAAATTCACTGTTTGTTTCACTAAACGTAAACCTAATACACCAGCATAAAAATCTACATTTTCTTGTGGATGTCCTACAATTGCTGTAATGTGATGAATTCCCATCGTCTTCTTTTCCATTTTCTCCGCTCCTTTTTCATTTCATTATAAAAATTGCTTTACATTAAAATTCATTATTCATTTTGTCCATACCGCAAAGTAAAATCCATCATGATGATTTTATCTCGAAATTGAGATATTGATTATAAAAACAAACATTATCATCTAACTTATCGAAATTATCTCGATTTCGAGATAATTTACTAAAAAAATATTTACTCACTCTATAATCATAACAAACCTTGATTTAGAATGTCATTTTCCTCGAACTCAACACTTATTATAAGTTACTTACTTTTCTTTGTCAATAAGCTACTTATTTCATTTAAAATGAAAAGAGAGTAAACGCTATTCACCGATTACTCTCTTTTCAAATCATTTCGTTTCTTCTTCCAGTACTGCTTCCATCTCATTAAATTCACGATGAATTTCTTTAACTGGTTCTTTCGTTAATAAACTTACAATAATAACAGCTAATAAACTACAGAAGAATCCAGGTACCATTTCATACATAGTCGCTTTTAAACTTGGAATTTGTACCCAAGTAATAACAACTACTGCACCGATAATCATTCCGGCAAGAACGCCCCATTTATTCGTTCTCTTCCAATATAAACTTAATAAAATTGCTGGTCCGAATGCTGATCCAAATCCTGCCCAAGCATATCCAACAAGCGTTAAAATTGTATCACTTGGATGATACGCTAAAACAACTGCAATCATCGCTACTACTAATACTGACAGCCTACCGATAAATACAAGTTCTTTATCACTTGCGTTACGACGGAAAAATGTTTTATAGAAATCTTCCGTTACAGCACTTGAAATAACAAGTAATTGTGAGGAAATACTACTCATAATCGAAGCTAAAATAGCTGATAGTAAAAACCCAGTAATGTACGGATGGAATAGAATATTTGAGAATGTTACAAAGACCATTTCCGGATCTTGTAATGTCGCATTATTTTTAGCGTAATAAGCAATACCAACTAGACCAGTAAGCATTGCACCTATGATTGAAATCGTCATCCAACCGATACCGATTCTACGAGAAGTTTTCAAATCTTTAATAGAGGTAATTGCCATAAAGCGGACAATAATATGTGGTTGACCGAAATACCCAAGACCCCATGCTAAAAATGAAATAATACCAAGTATTGTAGTCCCTTTAAACATATCTAAATGCGATGCATCAACTTGCTTAATTGTATTGAATGTTTCTGTTACACCACCGACATCTGTAAAAGCTACAATTGGAACTAATACAAGAGCAATAAACATAATACAACCTTGCACAAAGTCGGTCCAACTTACTGCTAAAAAGCCACCGAATAGTGTATAAGCAACAACGACACCCACAGTTACAAATAAACCAATTTTATAATCAAGGTTAAAAGAATTTTCAAACAAACGTCCACCTGAAACTAAACCAGCCGACGCATAAAATGTGAAAAATACTAAAATGACGATAGCGGAGACAAAACGAAGTATTTTCGTACGATCTTTAAAACGATTCTCTAAAAAATCCGGAATCGTAATTGAATCATTTGCCACTTCTGTATACGTTCGCAAACGCGGGGCCAAAATTAAATAGTTTGCATAAGCACCTATTAATAAACCTATCGCAATCCATACACTTGATAATCCTGTTGCATACATCGCACCAGGTAATCCCATTAGCATCCAACCACTCATGTCAGAAGCACCAGCTGATAAAGCTGTAACTGCTGGACCGAGTCCCCTTCCGCCTAACATATAATCTGATAAATCGGATGTCTTCTTATAAGACCAATAACCGATATACAACATACCTGCCATATAAATAGCAAGCGAAACCATAATCTCAATCTTCACCAAATCTCTCCCTTAGTTACATAAGCCATTCAAAATTTCGAAAAATGACTTTTTCTATTTTCTTGTTTTCGCTTATGGTTCCCTACCTTAACAAACATTTTTTGTTCTTTCAAGTGAACAAGCACTTTTTACTACATGTAAAAACCTTTATAAACGCCTTTATCCCAGTGGATTACCCCGCTTTCAAAAATAATTAAAGTAAAAATATTCAGAAATCTATACACCTATTTTATTAAACAAAAAAGCCATACAAATATATGACTTTTAATCTATTAAACATAGCTTACCTTCTATTTACTAGTAGGAAACAATTCCGAAAGAGAAACTACCCGCCCCATCTCATCCTTAAACACAATATGTTCTCTAGTTAAATGACGCGGACTCTTTACTCCCGCTGCTGCTGCAAGTGAAAACAAACTATATCTCATACTAACAACATAATTCATTACCCGCCATTTCTTCTCATACGGATCTAGCGCTTTTTGATAGTGCGGATTCGTCGTGGCAACTCCAGATGGACATTGTCCGGAATTACATTGAAGCGCCATAATACAGCCACTTGCCATCATAAAACCACGCGCTGAATTTACAGCATCTGCACCAATAGCTAAAGCAATTGCCGCTTTATCTGGTGTAATTAATTTCCCCGAGGCAAACACTTTAAATTTGTCCCGAACACCATAATGATTCGCTGTATCAATACATGTCAGTAATGCTGGAATAAGCGGCATTCCCATACTATCTGCCATCGATTTATACGTTGCTCCTGATCCACCTTCTGAACCATCAATTGTAATGAAATCTGGATAAATATTTAACTCTTTCATCGTTTTGAATAAACCTTCCAACGGCTCCTGCTGTCCAATTACGATTTTCATTCCAACTGGTTTACCACCACTTTCTTGCAACTGTTGAATAAAATAAAGTGTATCTGCTGCATTATTTAAAAATGAAAATCGATTCGGTGAATTAATTGTCTCTCCCTCTCGTACATTTCGAACAGAAGCAATTTTCTCATTTACTTTTTGTCCCTCTAAATGACCACCACGTATTTTCGCACCTTGCCCAAATTTCAATTCGAATGCTTTAATATTACTTTCTTTCGCTTTCCCCATAAATTTCTCTATTGAAAAATTACCGTCCTCATCACGATATCCAAATAAACCCGGACCAATTTGTGCAATGATATTCGCACCCGTATGTAAATGTTCTGGAATAACACCACCTTCACCAGTATTAATCCATGAACCACCAGCCATTTTCGCTCCAAACCCACTCGCTAAAATATAATTTTCTCCAATCGAACCGTAAGAAGTTGCTGATGCTCCAAACATGCCATATAGTTTCCATGGATATTTACGATTTTCACCAACGATAATCGCATCGCCCTCTTCGTATAACCAAAGATTCGTTGTATCCGCTGTCAATTTTTCTCTCCGTGAAAATAACCCTTCTTTATGAATCACATACTTTTTCCCTTCACGTTCTTGCGTTACATTCACACTTAATTCCTCTGTTAATACCGGAAACAGCGTATTAGCAATATAATAACCAGATGCTTCAAAATCTCGTTTCGACCCAAAACCAAGTATTTCAGAGCGATACTTCGCTAAAAACATAACACTTTGAAAGTCGTAACGCGAAAAAGGTTTTCCATCCGTATCGTGATCAAACCAATATTGCCGGAATTCCGGCCCTATTTTTTCCAGTAAGTAGCGCATTCTTCCTAGATATGGATGGAGTTTTAAAATAGAATGATACGTCCGTTTTTTAATGAAAAATGTAATAATAAAAAAGATAATCAATAGTAGCATCAATAAGAGCAATATACTAATAATAACGAGTAGCGTTTCACTCATCCCGCTTCCTCCTATGAAATTCCATAATAAAAGGAGAACACTTCATGTGTTCTCCTTTTATCTTTATTCAAATTAATGTAGCAAGATGCTCTTTCGCATCATATTCAACTAAACTTTCAGCATGTTTAATTCGATGAACAAAATCTGGATTAGCAATTAAAGGTCTTCCGAATGCAGCTATGTCAATTGTTCCTTCTTGCAACGCTTCTTCAGCCTCTTTCGGATTCAAATTACCAACCCCAACGATCGTACCATCCCAATATTTTCTTACTAATTGATGAAAATTCTTTCCGTCAGCAATCACTGCCGTATAATTCATCGTTGAAGGGTGAATCATCGTTAAACCAACTTCTTTGAACATATTTACAAACGTTTCAATTGCAAGCTCAGGATTTTCCCACATATAAGTAGGATTATCACCTTTAAAGGCAGAGAAACGAAGAAGTGTTTTATCAGCCCCAACAGCTTCTATTACAGCCGCCGTTACTTCTTTCATAAACGTTAACCGTTGCTTTAAGTCACCGCCGTATTTATCAGTACGCTTATTTGCAAACTCATAAGTAAATTGATCGATTAAATATCCGTGTGCACCGTGAATTTCTACTCCATCAAATCCAGCTTCGATCGCATTCTTCGCAGCTTGTGCGTATTGACCGATCACTTCTTGTATTTCTTCTAAGGTCATTGCTTCTGGCGTATCGAATGGTTTACGAAAACGCGGAACATTTCCCTCTGCCGCAATAGCAGACGGTGCTTGTGGCAATTGCCCACCAATTATTTCGTGATGACTCATACGGCCGACATGCCATATTTGAGCGATAATCGTTCCGCCTTCTTTATGTACTGCCTCTGTAACAGGCTTCCACGAATCGATTTGTTCTTGTGTATAAATTCCTGGTACCCCTGGGTTCCCTTTTGCTCTTGGGCTAATGACGATTCCCTCTGTAATAATTAATCCAACTCCATCAGCTGCACGTTTTCTGTAGTACTCGACTACATCAGTACCAACGACTCCTGTTTCATGATTCGCGAAACATCTCGTCATCGGTGCCATTGCTATGCGATTACGAAGAGACCAAGATCCAACTTGAATTGGATCAAACAATTTCGTTCCTTCAATATTTTCAAAAGATCCCCAAGCGTTTATATTTGTCCCTTCATAAATACTTGCCGCTTTTTTATTTGAACTTGTCATTTCTCTTCCCCCTAAAAAAATTCTTACTATAATCGCATCATACTTACTTTTAGATAGTAACGTCAATTTATACGCCTTTACCATCAAACATTCGAATATCAAAAAATAGAATGATACAACAAAAAAAGGTTTCCTAGGAAGGAAACCTTTTTTTGTTTACCGTATATGGATGACAACTCGTTTATCTCTTTTATATAAAGAAAATAAACAATTATTATCTCTTCACATATAAAAAAACTTTAACAATAGAAGTGAGAGTGGTTCAGTATTCTTCTAAAAATAATAACTTATAAACCTAATACAATGAAAGCCCTACCTCTCTTTCATCCTTACGGCTCCTCGTCCGTGCCAGTGTGAATCAGGATTGCAAAAATCAAGTAACTATTCTATCGAAGTGTTTAATTAAACTTCGAACATTCGTAAAGAGTTAAAAAATAAAAATGGATTTTATTGTAGTAATAACAAAAGAGGTTAATGCTCTAAAAGTGGTTTGAAAGAGTTGAATGTCTTTGAAATGATTAATTTTCTATAATTATGTTCCCAAAAAATTCAAAATCTTTTTTGGGATGTAATACATTATTTGTAATGAATCTTAACAAAAGCTTTTTATTTGACTTTCTGTGATACCCTCAATTAATCCCAGTTCACTAATCAAAAATTCATGTGCGTTATCTAACATTTTCTTTTCGCTTGCATTAAGTGCTTTTTCTTTCTGCATACGTAATAAATCACGTACAACTTCAGCACCTTCTTGTATTTTACCCGTCTTTATTTTATCAGTGTTCAATTTATACCTTTGTTTCCACGTAAGTAATCTATCAGATTCTCCATGTTGAAAAATATCCAATATGTGTGCTATTGCCGTTATATCCGTGACTGGTCGTATATTTGAGTTCAATATTCTCCCTGCCGGAATCATTACTTCCATATTACTACCCGACATTTTTATAACATAATACTGTTGTTTTTCTCCTGCGATTTCCTTCTCTTCTACGGCTTTAATTATACCTGCTCCGTGCATTGGATAAACAATGTTATCGCCAATTTGAAACAAATAATCCACCTCCATATATGGTAACCTTCTCAATCTTAACACACAATCACTTTTTTAGCAAAATTTTTATTTTATCACAAAAATATTTTTCATGTCAATCCTTTCGAACCAAGAAAATAAATTCGTAAAATATCACTAAAAACCCGCAATCTTATTAACTTTTCCACACATATATACATTTTAATTTCATCTTCTCTTTTAACATAAAAACACATTACTACATATGAGTAGTAATGTGTTTTTTATACAGAATCGATAAACATCCCCTATTAATTCCACACCTATATACTAACCTGTTTACTAATCGTTTCTCTTGCCAAAAGGAAACTCATAATCACTTGCGCAGCCACTCTACTCGTCATATCCCTAAAATCAAGTGTTGGATCAATTTCTACAATGTCCATCCCTTGAACGAGTGGTTCTTTACCAAGAAATTCAATCGCATCAAATAAAGTCGTACTGTCCATTCCACCAGGACCAATTGCTGGACAACCTGGTGCAAATGCTTGGTCTAGTACATCCATGTCAAGAGAAATGTAAATAGAAGTCACGCCTTGCTTTCTTAATACTTCAATACTTTCTATGATAATATCCTTTATTTCTCGCTCTCGTACATCTTTCATTGTGTATACTGTCACGCCATGTTCTTTTGCATATTCATGGTACGCTCGTGCATTTGAAAAATTACGAATACCGATTTGAATGAGTTGTTTTCCTGTAATAACACCATTTTCTAGTAAGCTACGGAACGGTGTACCATTTGATGGACCACCATCATCTAAATTTCGCAAATCATGATGGGCATCAAATTGAATAATACCGACCTTCCCTTTACTATTTGCAAATCCTGTTATACTCGGAAAACTAATCGAGTGATCACCACCAAGAACGATTGGTATCATATTTGGATTTACTTTCGTTAAGTGACCAACTGATTTCACAATTCGTTTATGACTTTCTTTTATATCCGTCACATGCATCGTAATATCGCCGCAATCATATAAGACACTTTCTTTCATATCATGTTCTTCTGTAATTGCATACGTGCTATATGCATCTAACATCGCACGAATTGTTTTTGGAGCAAAACTTGCTCCTGAATGACTAATAGATGGTTTAGAAAGGGGTGCTCCAATTAAGGCTGCACCGAATATTTCCACGCCTTCCTCCCAATCTTTAATCATCTCACTCCATTTCGTCACTTCACGATCAATAAACTTTGCATTTTTCTTTAAATAGTGGCCGTGCTCCACGATTGTTCACCTCTTGTATATGCGATATTACCATTCTTCCATACTGTATTCACATGACTTACACCGTAATGATACGGTACGTAAGCATAATTGTAAGCATCCCATAACACTAAATCTGCCTTGCGACCAACTCTAATTTTCCCAGCTACATCACCACGATTAATTGCGTAAGAAGAGTTAACTGTTACGGCATTCCAAACTTCTTCTGGTGTCATTTTCAATTTCAACATTGCGATGCTCATAATAAGCTGAATGTTTTCAGTTGGACAGCTACCTGGGTTAAAGTCTGTAGCTAACGCAACTGCAACACCTTCATCAATCATTTTACGACCACGAGCAAAGCTTTCTTTATTTAAATAGAAAGTTGTCCCTGGTAATAAAGTGGCTACTGTATTAGAGTTTGCAAGCATTTCAATTCCTTTATCAGAAGCGCCAACTAAATGATCCGCTGATGCTGCACCAATTTCAGCCGCTGCTTCCGCACCACCAAGAGGGTCGATTTCATCTGCATGAATTTTCACATCAAAGCCAAGCTCTTTCGCTCTTAATAAAAACTCTTTCGATTCTTCGACAGAGAACACACCTGTTTCGCAGAAAATATCAACGAACTCAGCTAATTGCTTCTCTTTCATTTCTGGTAATAGATCTAACATCCACTGTAAAAATTCTTTTGATCTTCCTTTATACTCTTTCGGAACTGCATGAGCACCTAAAAATGTTGAAACTAAATCGATTGGATGCTCTTTTTGTAATTGTGCAGTTGCCTCTAATTGTTTCCATTCCGTCTCATCATCTAATCCGTAACCACTCTTCGCTTCTACAGTTGTAACTCCGAAAGATAGCATACGGTCTAAATGGAATTTCGCTTTTTGAACAAGTTCTTCTTTCGACGCCTGTTTCGTTGCATTTACAGTTGAAAGAATACCCCCTCCTTGTTCTAAAATTTCTAAGTACGGAACTCCTTGTAATTTTAGTGCGATTTCATTTTCACGAGATCCACCAAATACAAGATGCGTATGCGGATCAACAAGACCAGGAGAAACCATTTTGCCGCCGCAATCAATAACTTCTTTCGCTTGTAATCCTTTCGCTTCTTCTGCTGTTCCAACGAAAGTAACTACGCCGTTTTCAATTCCAACTGCACCGTTTTCGATAACAGGAAGCGTGTTCATCGCTTCCCGTCTTAACAAGCCATCTTCCTGATCCATTGTTAGTAATTGACCGATATTTATTAGTAAAGTGTCCAGCATGTTTTCTCCTCCTTATTTCATCATTGGAATGTTAACGCCTTTTTCTTTCGCAGTTTCTACAGCTAAGTCATATCCTGCATCAACGTGACGAACAACACCCATACCAGGGTCAGAAGTTAATACGCGTTCAATACGTTTTGCAGCCGCTTCTGTTCCATCTGCAACGATAACCATTCCAGCGTGAAGTGAATAACCCATACCAACACCGCCACCGTGGTGAACAGATACCCAGCTTGCACCGTTTACACTGTTAATTAATGCATTCAAAATTGGCCAGTCTGCTACTGCATCACTACCGTCTTTCATCGATTCTGTTTCACGGTTTGGAGATGCTACTGATCCACAATCTAAATGGTCACGACCGATAACGATTGGTGCTGATAATTCACCATTTGCAACCATTTCATTAATGATGCGACCAAATTTCGCGCGTTCACCGTAACCTAACCAACAAATACGTGATGGAAGACCTTGGAATTCAACTTGCTGACGAGCCATACGAATCCAGTTACATAAATGCTCATTATCCGCAAATTCACGTAAAATTACTTCGTCTGTTTTATAAATATCTTCTGGATCACCCGAAAGTGCTACCCAGCGGAATGGCCCTTTTCCTTCGCAGAATAACGGACGGATAAATGCAGGTACGAATCCTGGGAAATCGAATGCATTTTTCAAACCTTCATCGAAAGCAACTTGGCGAATGTTATTTCCATAATCAAATGTAATTGCGCCTTTTTCTTGCATAGCAAGCATTGCTTCCACATGTTTTGTCATGCTTTCTTTTGATAATTGTACGTAACGTTCTGGATCTTCTTCACGAAGTTTCGCCGCTTCTTCTAATGTGTAACCTACTGGAATATAACCGTTTAATGGATCATGAGCTGATGTTTGATCCGTAACTAAATCTGGCGTAATATTGCGCTTCACTAGTTCTGGTAAAATCTCTGCTGCATTTCCTAATAAGCCAATAGAAATCGCTTCTTTCTTCTCTTTATACTCGTTCGCAACCGTTAATGCTTCTTCTAATGATTCTGTATACATATCACAGTATCTCTTTTCAATACGACGATCGATACTACGCTTATCTACATCAATAGCGATTACAACACCGCCGTTCATCGTTACAGCAAGAGGTTGTGCACCACCCATACCGCCTAAACCAGCAGTAAGTGTTATTGTACCTTTTAATGAACCACCGAAATGTTGGCGTGCCGCTTCACCAAATGTTTCATATGTTCCTTGTAAAATCCCTTGTGTTCCAATATAAATCCAGCTACCAGCTGTCATTTGACCATACATCATAAGGCCTTTTTTCTCTAATTCACGGAAGTGATCCCAATTCGCCCATTTCGGCACTAAGTTTGAGTTCGCCAAAAGAACGCGAGGCGCATCTTCATGTGATTTAAAAATTGCTACCGGTTTTCCTGATTGAACAAGTAACGTTTCATCGCTTTCTAACGTTTTTAATGAATCAACAATTGCATGGTAGCTTTCCCAGTTACGAGCTGCACGGCCAATCCCACCATATACAACTAGTTCTTCTGGTTTTTCAGCAACTTCAGGATCTAAATTGTTCATTAACATACGAAGTGCTGCTTCTTGAACCCATCCTTTCGTTTGTAACTCAGTACCTCTTGCCGCGCGAATTGTTTGTTGTACTTTTTCCATTTCGATCTCTCCCTTTTCTCATTTTATAGTGCTGCGTTTACATCCAATCTTTCTTTTATCGAATAATTCGTTTTTAACCAATGCGTAATATTTTCAATATCCGTTGAGAATATTCGGTCATTTGTAATAGAAGGCACTTGCTGACGACCTTGATGGTAGAAGCTCTTCGTCACTGTACTCATGTTTTCAATACCACGATATTCTGCTGCTTGCATCGCACAAATCATCTCAATTGAAAGAACACGTCTTACATTTTGAATAATTTGATGCGCATGGCGTGAAGCGATTGTTCCCATACTTACGTGATCTTCTTGGTTAGCTGATGACGGGATTGAATCAACACTCGCCGGATGTGCTAACGTTTTATTTTCAGAAACAAGTGACGCAGCTGCGTATTGCATAATCATTGCACCAGACTGCAGTCCTGGTTCTGGACTTAAAAATGGTGGCAAATCATTTAACTGCGGATTTACTAAACGCTCAATACGACGCTCTGAAATATTTGCAAGTTCCGCCATTCCTACTTTTAAGAAGTCCATCGCAAACGCAATCGGTTGACCATGGAAATTACCACCCGAAATTACTTTTTCTCCGCCATCAAAGATAAGTGGATTATCTGTTGCTGCATTCATTTCAATTTCTAATTTTTCTTTTACATAATTTAAAACTTGCCAAGAAGCACCGTGTACTTGCGGGATACAACGAAGTGAATATGCATCCTGTACACGTAGTTCTCCTTGCTTTGTTGTTAACTTACTATCATGAAGAATGTCACGAATTCTGCTTGCTACTTCTACTTGCTCTTTATAACCGCGTGCTTTATGAACATTTTCATCAAATGCATCAATAATGCCTTGTAAGCCCTCAATTGTCATCGAAGCAATTAATTCAGCTTGATAAGCCGTTGCTTCTGCTTCTATATAAGAAAGAACTCCTTGCGCTGTCATCGCCTGCGTACCATTGATTAATGCAAGCCCTTCTTTCGCTTCAAGTTCAATCGGCTCAAGACCTTCTTCAGTAAGAGCAACCATCGCATGAACGCGTTTCCCCTTATAGAACACTTCACCTTCGCCTAATAATACAAGCGCAAGATGAGATAAAGGTGCTAAGTCTCCACTCGCACCAAGTGAACCTTGTTGCGGAACGACTGGGTGAATTTTACGATTTACAAACTCAAGAAGCATATTTACAACAAGCGGTCTAACGCCAGATACTCCTTTCAGCATCGTGTTCGCTCGTAAAATTAACATACCACGTGATACTTCTTCAGGGAATAGATCGCCTATCCCGCATGCATGTGACTGAATTAAATTGTGTTGAAGTGCCTTTACATCATCTTTTTGAATAAGCACGTCACTGAACTTTCCAAATCCAGTTGTAATACCGTAAACGACTTTTCCGTCTTCTACAATTTTCTCTACTACTTCACGGCACTCTGCTACCTTTTGCATACTAGTTGGACAAGCTGTTACACCTTCTCCTTCAAGTAACAACCTCTTCATTTCTTCAATTGTCAATGTGTGTCCTGTTAACGTAATCATTCTTTTTTCCTCCTTAAAAAGGCAAAAGGGGACCTTATCTTTTTAAGACAGACTTCTGTCCTAAAAAAAGTAAGGCCCCCTTCTAACTAATAGACTATGGGCAAATCATATGTGATTAATTCCTAAACCAATCGCCTCATGCTCAGATCCTTTTACAGGTGCACCAATCGTTCCATATAATGCTACAGCAACCCATTCGCCTTCTTTTTTCCCATCGTATGGTGTACCGCGCACAATCGCAAAACGAAGTCCTACTGTACGAAGAACGTCTGCTAACTGAATTTGACCTCTCGTCACTCCGTACAAAGCTTCCATAATTGCATGATAAAGTGCATGTGTTTCTCTGTAAACGTCTGTTTCAATAACTTGGTTGCTCTTAGCCGCTGTTTCCATTGCTGCGACAACCTTTTGCGAATTCATCGAACCCACTTTCCCCGTACAATACTTCCAACCTTTTGGGATAGATAATACAGGGCTTTCATTCTCATCCGCAAGTGCCAACAGCATGGCCATACGACCAATTCGATGTGTTCCTTGAAGAAGCATGTGACTCTCTCATTTCTTTTAATTATTTGAATATTTCTTAATTTAAGAATATATGAAAACGGTTAAATCGTCAATAGTTTAAACTCACATTCAAACAATTTTTTCATCTCCTCCATTTGTGTACACAAATTATTTACACAAATTTTCCAGGCATGCTATAGTCTCACTAACAGATACAAAGGGGCGAGATTTCAATGACAAAGCGAAAAGATATTCATTTTCGAATTGAAGAAAAATTACTTGAAAGGTTTGAATCTGCACTCCATTACGAAGGGTTAAAGAAAACCGACGTATTAACACATGCAATTCAGCAATTTTGCACGAAGGTGGAATGTGAAAAAATGAATGATGTAAAACGCCAATACAACGTAAGTAACCATTTACAAACACGTATCGATACACATAAACATTACGAAGAAAAACAAGTGAATTTAGATAAAGTCGTCATGGAACATTTACAACTTCAAGGAGACGAAAAAATATTAGAGGTTGGGTGCGCTAATGGGAATTTTCTTTCCGTTTTACAAACTAGCGGTCATAAAGGACAACTAACCGGTTTTGATCAATCGAAAGCTATGCTTTCTGAAGCTACAATAAAGAATAACATAATTGAATGGAGACTAGGTGATGCTGCTAAACTCCCTTTCGAAGTTAATTGCTATGACTGGATCGTCGCAAGACATATGTTATATCACATGAAAGATGTCGAAAAAACAATTCAAGGATTCCATAAAGTAATTCGTCCCGGTGGCTCACTTTTAGCTACAACAAATTCTAGCGTTACATTACCTCGTATAGTTGAAATGTGTAACCGCATGTTAGACGCATTTGATTTACCGAAAACAACATCATCAGTCACTCCATTTTGTTTAGAAAATGGTAAAGAGATATTACAGTCTGTTTTTCCAGCAGTTGAAGAAGAAGTTATTCATAATGCTCTCATTTTTCATCATGCTACTCCGATTTTAAACTATATTTCTAGCATGTTTCCGTCGCTAAATATACCTGATAATACATATCTTCACGCGGAAATGAAGGAATGGCTAAAAGAAGAAGTAGAAAATGAATTATCACTTCATAACGGTATATGGCGCGATCCGAAAACGTTAGCCATTTATCGATGTCAAAAAGAAAAAAGCTAGCATTTGCTAGCTTTTATACATTCTCAGGCAAAAGCTCCTCCATCATCACATTCCCCTTACCGCTGTAAAAATTTATATTATGTTCGTTCGCTATTCCAAATGGTACAAATGCATGCCCCTGTGCTGTAATAATATTTGAATGTTGCACAACTTGTTCATACACAAAATTTTCTACTGGAAAACAATCTAATTGTTTATAATCCATAGTCACTGTATACGATATTCCTTTGAGTAAGCATGCTTTTGCTAGCGCATACGGTCCTGCACAAATAGCTGCTACTAATTTCTCTTTTTCGTGAAATTGACGAATGACTGAAAAGAGTCCTTCTGCATCCTCCATATGTATTGCATCTCCGCCTGGAATAATAATTCCCTCATATTCTTCTACATGCACTTCCCTTAATTCTATATGTGGTTGCACTTGCAAACCTGTTTCCCTTATAATCATTTCTTTTGTTAAACCTGCTGTAATGATTTCATATTTGTTTTTCAGCAATGCCGTTGCTACTGTTATTTCAAACTCCGCAAATGTTGGGTATACAAATAAAAGTATTTTTTCATAGCCCTCTCTCCTTTAACCAGTCCATAAAATATACCTCTAAATCGTCCACTGTTAATCTATTCGTGTCCACATAAGTTACAGGAAATCGTTTATACCAGCCTTTTTCAGTTTCTACTAATTTAAATTGCTCCTCAAATGTACTTCTGTTTTTTGTTCTATCACTGTTTTTTCTATTATATACATTCTTTTTCGTAACATCTAAGTAAAAAATCGCATCCGAACGGTTCTCTCTTAATTTATATAATTCATCTTTCAGTTCAGTTTCTATATCCCACGCTTCTCCTATAATCGTTGGGTAAAAAAGTGTATAAAACTCAATGTCTTCTGGTCCACGGTCAAAAATTACGACTGAATCTTTCACATTTTGAAACTCCTTTATTTTAGCTTCTATAAACATTTTTTGATTTGCTATAAACCCTTCTTTTGAATTCATATCCAAATTTAATTCTTTTCGTTTTTCTACAATTGGATAAGGATTTTCATATATAACCGATAACCCATGTAGCTCTATCCTTTTAGCTAAGGTGGTTTTTCCACTTGCCATCGGCCCTTGGAGTGAAATTACGTATACCATCTCTCTCATTCCCTTTTCCTATAATACATCGATAATATACAGAATTTTAAAAACTATCAACGAAATATATATCATCTTGTTTCTTATTCTTATCTAACTTATAATAAAAAATAGAGATTATGACGGACGCATCAATAATGTAAGCTTGGAAATCCAAGCTTACATTATTTTTTGCTTTCCCTTTTCTATTAAAAAGAGTATACTAGGTTAGAACGTATGTTCTTAATAATTACATACAGTAAGGAGATAGAACAATGGTATACGACACAAAAGCAATTTCTTGGAATGAGTCTTTAAAACAACTTCAACGCCGCTATACAAACAAACAAGTTGACCGAAAAGAATTTGAGGATATTGAACTATTGGAATTCTTCAGCGATAACGACTACATTTCTTTACCTACACATATAAGCGGCCTATCAACAGCACGTTTTACTTCTTACTCTATTTTCACAACTGAAGATAAAGATCGTAAAGTTGGCACATTAATTATTGAGTATATAGAAGATGATAATAATAATTTATGTGTTGAACAACTATACTTCGTTTAAATGATAACGCTTGGTCAAAATGACCAAGCGTTCTTGCTTTCTATGAATCTCACTGTTTATAATATGAATAAAAGAAAACCGCAATCATTAAGGGGGGATACACTTGCTCGAAGGATGGTTCAGTTGGTTTATTGTGCTATGGACTGTTATTTTACTGGGACTTATGTCTATTGGTGGATACTTTATGTTCAGAAAATTTTTAAAACGATTACCAAAAGAAGATGGTATGTCTATTTTAGATTGGGAAGAGCACTATATTAATAAAACGAGGCATTTATGGGATGACGAACAAAAACAATTGTTAGAAGAGCTCGTAAGTCCTGTTCCTGAACTATTTCGCGATGTTGCTAAATCAAAAATTGCTGGTAAAATCGGAGAACTTGCATTACAAGAAAAAGCCTCTCAAATTACACAAGACTTAATTATTAAAGGGTATATTATTGCTACACCAAAGCGTGATCATAAATTTTTAGTAAAAAAACTACAAGAAAAAGAAATTGATTATTCAAATTATAAAACTTTATTAGCAAAATAATCTTCATTTTTCAAACAAGTTAACCGCAAGACTAAACAATTTATAAGTTGAAATTGGAACAAAAAATTATTAATAATATCAATAAAAAAAACAGCGTCTTTGACGCTGTTTTTTCTGTACAGATATATACTTCACGTTAGTTTCATATCTTTTTCATTATAAAAGCCATCTTCTTTTTCCATTTCCTTCTGTAATTTCGTAAAGGAACGGTACATCGCAATTCTCCATGACACAATCATCGCAAATGCCAGTAAGAAGAACATGCCACTAAGTTGTCCTAAATCAAGAGATTGGCTTAAGTATGTTTTAAATACAATACGCACGACAAGTAATCCAATTAAAATAAAGACAAATGCTTTTGAACGCTTCAAATAAATCTCTTGTCCTCTAATTTCAAATTTAGACGTTTTAATAAGAAAAATAGAGAAAAACAAACCAACTCCAATTGCTTCTAACATTTCTGCTGGAGTTAATCGAAATTCAGGAAAAACATACATCAATGCTCCCGTGCTCATAAAAAATGGCGGAAGTATAATTTTTTTCAATGTTGCAGGTTTCTTAGCTGCTTTTAAACGAATAAACATCGCACCAACAGCCATACAAACAGCAACGATACTGGATAAAACAACTATGTTCATATTTTCTCATCCTTTTTTGTGGCTATATGCAAAATATACTTTCATTATATGCTTTTCCGTTAGTATTTCCAACATTTTCACAGAATAATACTAAAAACCGGTAAAACCACCAAATAAACTTGAGAAATATACGATAATTTTCGTCATCCAGTTAAAATATAGGAAGATACCCATAACAATCATAACGTATCCCCCGATTTTCATGAACTTCATACTATTTCTTTTAATCCAAGACATTTTCGTAATAAAGAATGATAGCACAAAGAACGGGATAGCGAATCCAAGTATGTATGCGATCATATAAATCATTGCTGATTCTGGATTTGTTGCCGCTAATCCGATTACAGACACTAAAATAGGTCCTGTACAAGGCGTCCATCCTGCAGCAAATGCTAAACCAATTAAAACAGATCCAAAATAACCACTCGGACGATTTTTAAACGTAAATTTACGGTCTTGCATTAAAAACTTCGGCTTAAACACACCGACAATAATAAGACCGAACACGATGATAAATATACCACCTAACTGTCTAATTAAATCTTTATAATTTGTAAAGATACCTCCAATAAAACTTGTACCAAATCCAATTGCAATAAATATAATTGAAAATCCAAGTAAGAAAAACGCTGTATGTATCATACTTCTTTTGCGAAGCATTGCATTTTCTTCTTTCAGCTCAGAAACCGACATACCTGTTATGTACGATAAAAATGCCGGATAAAGCGGTAAGCAACATGGGGAAATAAATGATAAAAACCCGGCGCCAAACGCTAAAAAAATACTAATATCTTGCATTATTCCACTCCTCTCCTTACATATTGTAGCAAAAACACGTAAAAATACTATGAACAATTCGTGAAATCACTTTTCCAACATGATAATAAGAAAAACTAACCTTTCACACAGTTTCTAAAAAAACGTTTTCATTTCCTTCTATTATATAGAAAAATCTCAATTAAACTACAAAACCTCTCTAATGTTATTAACATAACAAAGGTACCCTAGTTTCTCAAATGATTAGCATGTTACTAGTACGTCTATATACATATTGATTAAAAAATATTTTTTTCAAATGCTGTCTTTATACAATACAAACCTGATTTTACAATACTTCTATTATTATTAATTTCAAGATTATGCATAAATATCATACTTTTATTATTATTCTATAAAATGTCACACTTTTCTTTTATTTGACCCTTTATTTTTAATTTTGTATACTTCCCTCTAGTTATATATGTCCGTTACGGAACAATTTCATATAGATGGGAGGAATTTTTCATGCTTCGTTATTCTCTTTTAGTTTTATTAGGAGCGTGTAGTTATGGGATTTTAGCTATTTTCGTTAAACTTGCATATGCAGAAGGATTTTCACTTGGAGAGGTAATTGGCAGCCAATATATGTTCGGTTGGATTATTTTGCTTGCTATTACACTTCTATTTTCTAGACACCGTGTCCCATTAAAACAAGCGTTAATTTTATTCGTTGCAGGAACATCTGCAAGCTTCACTGGAATTTTTTATTATGCATCATTAAAAACTGTACCAGCATCTATTGCAATTATACTTTTATTCCAATTCGTTTGGGTCGGAATTATTATTGAAGCAGTCTCAACAAAAACATTACCTTCAAGAGAAAAAGTTATTTCCGTTATTTTCTTACTTGCAGGTACATTTTTATCAAGTGGTTTACTAGAAAAATCAGCAGGTGATTTCGATACGACTGGAATCATACTAGGTTTATTATCTGCTGTTACATTTGCAACATACATTTTTGTGAGCGGAAAAGTTGCTGTTGAAGTACCTTCATTACCACGTGGTGTTCTCTTAATGGCTGGAGCTTTAACTTTAGTAATGATTGTATTCCCACCCACATTTATTTTTAACGGTGCAATTTCTGAAGGACTTTGGAAATACGGTTTAGGTTTAGGAACATTTAGTATCGTTATTCCTTCTATCGCCTTTACAATTGGTATTCCAAAGATTGGTTCTGGCTTAGCGACTATTCTTGGCGCAGCCGAACTACCAGTTACAACAATTATGTCTGTATTCGTTTTAAAAGAAGCTGTACTATCTTCACAATGGTTCGGTGTATCACTTATTTTAATTGGTATTGCAATCCCGCAAATTGCCTATGCAATGCGTGGACGTTATCGTAAACATCATACACACAAAAAACTGGCAGCATAAACGAGAGAGGATTTTCATTTGAGAATCCTCTCTTTTATTATTGTATACTTAATGTAAATACTTTATTTAAGAAAGAGGTCATTCTAAGTGGCAGCCAATCTAGAGCAATTAACTGAGACGCTGATTTCTATTCGTCGAAATTTACATGAGCATCCAGAATTATCATACGAAGAATTTGAAACGACGAAAGCTATAAAAAATTGGTTAGAAGAAAAAAACATCACGATTATAAATTCTAGTTTAAAAACAGGCGTTATTGCTGAGATTTCGGGGAATAATAGTGGACCGCTTATAGCAATCCGTGCTGATATTGATGCCCTTCCTATTCAAGAGGAAACAAATTTGCCGTACGCTTCAAAAATTCACGGTAAAATGCATGCTTGTGGGCATGATTTTCATACAGCTTCTATTATAGGGGCCGCTTATTTATTGAAGGAAAAAGAATCTTCTCTTAACGGAACTGTGCGCTTTATATTCCAGCCAGCTGAAGAAAGTAGCAATGGTGCTTGCAAAGTAATTGAAGCCGGACATTTACATGGCGTGCAAGCTATTTTCGGTATGCATAATAAACCTGATTTACCAGTAGGTACAATCGGTATTAAAGATGGTCCACTGATGGCCGGCGTTGATCGATTTGAAATTGAAATTCACGGAGTTGGTACACATGCAGCTGTACCAGACGCTGGGGTAGATCCTATTGTCGCGTCCTCTCAAATTGTTATGGCACTCCAAACAATTGTAAGCCGAAATATAAGTTCTTCTCATAATGCCGTAGTTAGCGTTACAAACATCCATTCAGGAAATACGTGGAACGTTATTCCTGAAAAAGCTACGTTGGAAGGAACCGTTCGTACTTTCCAAGGAGAAACACGCGAAAAGATTCCAGCTCTAATGAAACGTATTATTCAAGGAGTTTCTGATGCATTAGGTGTAAAAACAGAATTTCGCTTTTATCCAGGTCCTCCTGCCGTTCATAACGATACATCTCTAACAAACTTATCGACTCAAGTTGCCGAAAAAATGAATTTAAATATTATCTCCCCTACCCCGTCAATGGCTGGAGAAGATTTTTCTTTTTATCAACAAGAAATACCTGGTTCATTCGTCTTTATGGGAACGAGTGGTACACATGAATGGCATCATCCAGCTTTTACAGTAGACGAGCGAGCTTTACCTATAAGTGCAGAATACTTCGCTTTGTTAGCTGAAAAAGTACTTAAACAATTTGCATAAAAAAGGAGCCGTTAAGACATACTTAACGGCTCCTTTTATTAAGTTAAATCACGTTTTAAAAATACTGTATAAGAAATGCTTAAAAATACAAATAAATACAGTAATAACATACATGAAGCAAACGGGAATGTTACTCCATCAATAAAACTTCCATTCTTTGAAATACTATATAAATCTGTATTTGCTGGCAATAAATATTTCGCCCAATCGTATCTAGTTGCTGCTAGTAATGCAATGTTTCCTGATAAAGCAAGAAATAGTGAAATACCAATTGCGCCTCCGCTAGATCTTGTTAACACAGAAATCATAAATGCAAACGCTGCGTACACAATAGTCGGCAACCACGATAAAATATAATACTTACTAGCTTCTACAAAAATATTTTGTTTTATAATATTTCCATCTTGGAATATAAACTCGCTCCATGCAGGCTGCTGGAATTTATAAATAACAAGTCCACATAAAATGGAGAAAATCATATTAAATATAAACAATAACGCTGCAAATATCACGATTGCTAAAAATTTAGCTGTTAAAATTTTAAATCGACTCGCTGGTCGTATCGTTAAAAATTTATATGTTCCCCAGCTATATTCATTCGCAAAAATTGTACTTGCATACACAAGGATAAATGGAAGCAATATTGGAAATACGATAAAACCTGTATCTCTCATGAAAGAAAGCGGGGAACTACTTGCCGGTGCAGTATCTGTATCTAAATGCTTCATCTTAAGTTGATATTCATTTACAAGCTCGTCTCCAGATCGTTCTGCTAAAATAGCTTCTTTTTTCATGCCTAGCTTTTTCTCTATTTCTACAGTTCGTTCTGTATAATCGGCTTTCCATCCTTTTGTTTCCGGCTCTAAATACTTGACCGTAACCCACCCTAATCCAATTATTAATACTGCAATAACTGCAAATGGAATAATCGTTCGCTTTCGCTTAAATATTTTATACAGTTCGTTATATACTAAATTAAACAATATCTTTTCCCCCTGTTAATTCTAAAAATTGCTCTTCTAACGTTTTTCTTTCTTCATATACACGATAAACTTGAATATTTTTCTCAAGCAATGTACGAATAACATTTGGGATTTCTTCATCTTTTACATTAATAAGTAGATCATTACCTTTTATTAAAACATCTTGTTCTAATATTTCTACCGCTTTATTCGCATCATCTACTCGTATACGAATTGTCTCCATCTCTTCGCTTTGATTATGCTGAATATTTTGCGTCGCCACATATTCTCCGTGCTGAATAATGATAACTCTTTCACACATTAATTCAACTTCTGAAAGTAAATGACTAGATACAAGTACCGCTTTCCCTTGTTCATGTGCAATTTTCTTTATGTACATTCTCATTTCATGTATTCCACTAGGATCTAATCCATTCGTTGGTTCATCTAATATCAATACATCCGGATCGTGAATAAGGGCTTGAGCAATTCCTAATCGTTGTCTCATGCCGAGTGAATATGCTTTTACTTTGCGATCAATTACTTGTCCCATCCCTAACAATTTCACTACTTCATCGATACGTTCTTCTGTCACGTTACCATTCATTCGTCCGAAATATGTTAAATTTTCATAGCCGCTCAAAAAAGGATAAAATTCCGGTGTCTCAATTACTGCTCCAATTTTCGCAGCAGTATTTTCAAATTGCTGTTTGACAGATTGACCGTCAATCCAAACTTCGCCCTCTGTCATGCGAATCATGCCGACCATCATTCTCATTAAAGTCGTTTTTCCAGCACCATTTGGTCCGAGCAAACCAACTACTTCACCTTTTTTAACTTCGAAACTAATATTTTCTACAAGTGTCTTTGAACCGATTCGTTTCGTTAACCGCTCAACTTTTACAATTGATTGTTCTTTTGTCATTCTATACAACCTTTCCTTCCCATTCTTTGTCAGGTCTTTACACTGTAACATGATTATTTTTATGTGTAAAATCGAAAAAGGCATGATTTCTCATGCCTTTTCCTTGAAATGAAATGGATTTTTATCTTGTAAACTTTGAATAAATCGAAAACATTGCAGCATCGATAATAGGAAGATAACGATCATAATTATACTAACAACTACTATTGCATATATTGTAATCGGCGCACTATTTATCCCTTGTATTCCTGCTATTTTCATAAAGATAATCATAAATAATTTCAAAAATAACATCCCATTAACTAACCCAAAAACAAATGCTGCTCCATAAATAAATAATTGCTCCTGACATAATAAACATAGTACGTCATTTCTCTTCCTATTCCTTGCTACATATGTTTGGAATTCCTCTCTCCTCACTAGCAGAAAAGAATACGTCATTTTATATGTAATAAACATACATATTAAAATGACTACGATAAACAGCGTGTAAAAATACATTTGAAATAAAAGTGTAGTCCCTAATCCCACAGCAACTACTTCATTAAATTGTAGCGATATCATAAAAAATAAAATCATAGTACTCATAGCAATCCACATGAATTGCTTCATCCTTTTGGCAGCAAATGTTCTTATATTTTTTCTCACTAACCGACATACAGACATACATTCTTTCCCCTACCTTACTTCATAACAAACTCATTCTATACTACTAGTGTATAAAAATATGACATTATTAACATCGCACTACAATAGGAGTTTTTTCTAAGTCTTTAGTCCTAGAAAACAAAAGGGTAAATAGATCATATTTAGAATATAATTGTAAAAAAAGGGGGGATTGCATGCGTATAAAATTACTAGAAATCTTGTCTTTATTATTTCTTACAAGTTGTAGCCCACTAAAAAACAATGAAGTTTCCATTGTTGAGCCCTACAAATTAACAAAAGAACAATCTGCTATTTTACAAATAACTCCTTTTAAAGAAGGAAATAGCATGTTTTATTGTGTTACGCTTAAAAGTGAGAAAGATGAAATAAACGCTACGATTGATTATTATCAAAACGGTAAAAAAACAAACGAAATTGCTAATATAACTTCCTCACATTTTTCAAAAAAGAAAGTAAAACTTTCTTTTTTACCACCACATTTCCAACTCGATAAAGATGTACAAAAGCAAAAACATTGGTATGTTAATATTGAAGGTAGTTCAATGCTCGTTCCTGAAGAATTGCCTCCAAGTGTAAACAGCTCTGCATCTACCACGATTCAATCTGCTATAAACTTAAAATACAATCAAAAAACGCCTTTAGCCGCTATAATAAAAACAAATAAAGAAACCGTAAGAGTGCCAATGCTTGAAGAAAAAAAGCTATTGATCAATTATTACAAGAAAATGAACATGTTTATCTCTTTAGTATAGAGCTAAAAAAAGCACAATAAAGCGGAAATGCGCTTCATTGCATTTCCGCTTTATTGTTTAATGAGGTGTACTTTTAAATTAATTAATTATTCTCATCCTCAACTTCTATTCTTTTCTTCTCTCTTGCAATTTTTAAAAACTCCAAAAGCTCGGGATTGCTGTTCATTTTTTTGTAAGCTACTGACATTTCTGCAACAAAATTAGAATCATATAGCTCTTTATATACAACTTCTGTTTTATATAATTTATTTGCCGATACGGGTATTACTGTAATTCCAATCCCTGCTGCTACAAGTCCCATAACTGTTTGATATTCCGTTGCTTCTTGCACAATACGCGGGCTAAATCCGACTTCTCTACAAAGGGATAAAATTGTATCATACAAAGCTGGCCATACTGGTCTCGTAATAAATACAAACGGTTCATCCCGTAAATCTTCTATATGTATTTCATCTTTCTCTGCAAGTGGATGAGCCTTCGGTAAACATAAAGTACAAGATAGTTTTTGAATTGGCTCTAATTCTAATAATTGTGTTGGGATTGGTGGACGCAAAAATCCAATATCAATACGATTATCATGAAGTGCATGCACTTGATCTGGAGTAGATAATTCATGTAATGCAACAGATACCCTCGGAAATTTCTTTCTATACTCCCTTACGATAGATGGTAAAATATCATATATCGCCGCACCTACAAAACCAATTGAAAGTGAGCCCACTTCTCCCCTTTGGGCACTTTGTGCAATCTCTACCGCTTTTTCAATTTGTTCGAACGCTTTTTTTACTTCTTTCAAAAACATTTCTCCAGCTTCTGTTAATTCAACCTTTCTCTTCGTTCTTGAAAATAACATAACTCCCATTTCTTTTTCTAATTGCTGAATTTGTTGACTAAGCGGTGGTTGTGTCATTTGTAAACGAGCAGCTGCTCGTCCAAAGTGTAACTCCTCTGCCACTACAACAAAATATTGCAAATGCCGTAATTCCATTTTGGACACCCTTTTCCATTTCAATTAATACGTCTAATATATTAATAACATATAATTTATATATTAGACAAATTTTTCGAATGAACGTATAGTAGAAATTGTTAATTCTTTTTTACAATTTTTATGTAAAAAAAGAAAGAGGTGGTTACTGTATGAAATGGTGGAAATTAAGCGGACAAATTTTACTATTATTTTGTTTCGCTTGGACAGGTGAATGGATTGCAAAACAGGCACACCTCCCAGTTCCAGGAAGTATAATCGGTATTTTTCTATTGTTAATTTCGTTAAAATTTAACCTAGTGAAAAAAGAGTGGATACAGGACGGAGCAGACTTTTTATTAAAAGAACTTATTTTATTTTTCATTCCTTCTGCAGTCGCTGTTATACGCTACAAAGATACACTATCACAATATGGAATCGATCTCATCTTAATTATTATGATTAGTACACTTTGCGTCACTCTCGTTACAGGACTCTTAACAGAATTGCTACTAAAACGGAAAGGATCCGTACAATGATTGGCTTTCTTTGTTTATTATTAACACTATTCACATATTGGATATCGAAGAAAATGTATCAACGCTGGAATTGGAGCTTACTTTCTCCTCTTCTCGTCTGTCCTATTATTTTAATTGCTTTATTACTCGGACTAGACACACCTTATGAAACATATGAAACTGGCGGCCAATGGTTAACAGAATTATTAAAGCCTGCAACAGTTGCTTTTGCATGGCCAATCTATAAATACTTTGATTTACTCAAGAAACATGGAATGGCTATTTTACTTAATGTCATTGTCGGTTCGTTTTTATCAGTTATTACTTCAGCACTACTAGCAAATTATTTTCAAATTGATTCATCGTTAGAACATAGTTTAGCGCCTCATATTGTAACAACACCAATTGCAATGGCCATTTCAGAAATGATTGGTGGTATGTCACAATTAACAGCTGTATTTGTTGTTTTAACTGCATTAACAGGAGCATTGCTCGGTCCTTCTCTCATACGTATATGTCGTATTAAAACAGCGCTCGCAAAAGGCATTATGTTAGGCACGAGCGCAAATGGCACCGGTACATCAAAAGCATTTGAAATCGGTCCTGTAGAAGGAACAATCGCCAGTTTATCCATGCTTTTAACAGCAGGAGCTAGTTTAGTTATCGTTCCGCTTTTCTTATCGTGGATACATTAAAAAGCAAGTATTTAAATACTTGCTTTTTTATTTATATATTGGCATATTAACTCGTAATCCTCCAGAAACGCTAATGATAATGTTTCAACTTCATGTATTCCTTTCCAAGCAATTTCATGTATTAACTCATCAGGATCTTGTATTTTCATATTACCCCCTACTTTTTCTACAAAGTAATAATGAACATACACGGGAATTCCATATGTAATACCTTCTTTTTCATATATTTTATTTATAATTTCCACATTGTAGCCTGTTTCTTCCCAAACCTCTCGGATACAACATTCTTCTAATGTTTCTCCTTTTTCAAGTCCTCCACTTGGGATAGACCACCTTTTTTCTTCTCCCTTTTGTCCTTGCAATACCATTAAGACTTCATTTCTTTCATTTACACATATAGCTGCTGCACCTATCCATCTCTCCATTGTAAATCCCTCCCCTACAAACATTCGCCTTCTTTATTATTTTCTCCTTGAAAAAAAAGGAAAAAAGTCAAACGATGACGAAAGTTTACATGAACTTCATAGACAATCCCTTCTTAGAAATTAAAAATGGAAGGATGAAAATATGATTTCTAAATATGTTGTGGAATGTGTCTTTTGTGAAGAAAATCGAAAACCTCGTCAAGCTATCGTCACAGTTCCCGCCACTACTCAGCTACTAGCCATTGAAAAAGTGCGTATGGAATGTAAACGTCGTTTCGGAAAAGCTTTATTATTACAAACAGAAATTAAAGAAGAAATAGTTTTTGAACAAAAAGAAATTAAAGAAGAAATAGTTTTTGAACAAAAAGAAAGCTGACCATAAATTGGTCAGCTTTCATATCCGATCATATTTTCACATGAAGATTAGGGGCATCCTCTTTAAGGATCGGGATTTTCCCATTATGTACGTTCCATAATGGTCATCGAACAATATATTTCTATGCAATTAAATATTGAATAGAATAGGGCAAAACTTGTTCGCATTTTTAGAAAAGGGATAGGGATATAATTCAAGTAGTACTTCGAATACTCGAACTTTACACTCATTATATTAAAGCAAATCCTTTTATATGGGAAATATGAATTACTTACATAATTCATTCGTAAAACATATTAGTTTGCTATATTATTTTCACTCTATCAATAACATACATCCCGCTAAAACTGGTGTCATAATCATTGAAAGCTTCAAAAGCATACGTGGTGCATAATTTGTAAACTTCGCCCCGATATACGCTCCTAACATCGTCCCAATTAATACTTGCAATAATAATATATAATCTAGGTACCCTTCTGAACTATATCCCAGCCCACCTCCAATCGCAATCGGCAATATAACAAGCATTGTTGTTCCTACAGATTGCTGAATCGTTAATCCTAATAGAACCATTAATCCAAGTTGAATAAATGGTGCAGAACCAATCCCAAATGAACCAGCCATAATTCCAGTGACTAATCCAAGGCATATACATTTCATTATGTTTTCTTTCGAAAAATCTTTAATTTCTGCTAAAAGTAATTCTTCCCTATTTTGAAACTTAATTAATTTAATACACATAAAAATTGCAGATAAAAATAACATCCCAGCTGTAAACCAATGAAGAAGATGCGGTGGTATAAGTGAACCAATTTTTGAACCGATATAAGAACCCAGTGCTCCACATCCACCAACAATCCCGCCTATAGTAAATACAACATTTCCTTCGCGATAATGACTTATAACCCCAGATAATGTCGTAAATGCCATGGCAGTTAAAGACGTTGCAAGCGCAACGTGAATAGGAATGTGGAATACTAAAGTGAGTATTGCGATAATAAAACCAGCTCCCCCTGCTCCAACAAATCCTAATAAAACTCCCATTACTAACATCGTTATAATAATTGCCACAAACTCTCCCTCCAGTAATCCAATTATCCACCATATTCTTCCTTGCATACAAATAAAAAGCACCCTGGACGGATGCTTTTCGTACTTTTCAAAATTGATAATATGTACTTAATCTTGATTAATCAAAATAACAGCGGGGCCAGCAACTACTACTCCAGCTACTTCTATCTTTTCAAATTCCTTTACTGTAATAGATATAACGCCTTCTCTTTCCATCAATTCTTTACTCAGGACATCAGTCGGTATTGCTTTCACCGTCTTACCTCCTTTTCATTTATACAATATGATAAAGTGAAACTTTAATCAGTAGAGATTTGGTCCATTTCACACTGATTATAATTAGGCTGTTCGTTAATACGCATTAAAAATAACCCAACGCATCTATATATATGCATCACCTCCGCTTTCATTCCTTATTCCACTCAAAACCTTCACTCCCTTCCGTAACATATTGAAAAATAAAAAAGCACTCGCCAAAGCGAATGCTATTTCATTATTTACTTTCTATTACTTTTAACATTCTATTAATAAATGCTGCCGATTCCCCACGCGTTGCAGAACCTTTCGGCATAAATTCATTATTGTCATTTCCTTTTACAATACCTAATCCATAAACACGTTGTACAGCTTGTTTATCATATGCTAAATCTTGATCCGAGAATGGTAGCGGAGCTAAGTTACCTTTAATTTTTTTATATTGCAGTGCACGGTCAATCATAATAACAGCTTCATCTCGTTTAATCGTATCATTTGGAGCAAATATACCATTTCCTCTACCACTTATTATTTCGGCACTTGCTGCACGATTAATACCATCTATTAGCGATGGATGTGCTGTATTTAAATCATTAAAATTCGATGTTCCTTCAGGCAACTGCAATGATCTTGAAATGAAGTTCGCAAATTCACCACGTGTTACGAGACGTTCTGGCCAATAAGAACCTTTTCCATCCCCAACCATAATGCCAAGTTTATCTAATTCACGAATGTCTGCTTCGTACCAGCCACCCGTTATATCATCTTTATGGTTCGCATCATAATAAACTTTTGTTCCTTGTAAGAATGGTTCCCACGCATTGTTTTTAATCATAATAGCAGGACAATTTTTACCACTCCAAAATTGATGCTTCTTCACATTTTCTAAAGGGATATTTAATTCCCCCATTAAATAAGCTGCTAGTTTACGAGCATTTTCAACAGCTTTATTATAATCACCATCTTCGTTTACAGCAATTTCAATCGCAATTGATTCTCGATTTCCAGTTCCTTCTGCTCCATCTCCTGCATGCCAAGCATTTTCGTTTAATGGAAGGTGTTGATAAATCTCTTTATCGTCTACCGTAAAATGCCAAGACGCTGAACGATCTTCCGTTCCCGTTGCTTGGTTATATAAATATAGCGCATGGTTTCTAGCATTTGCCCCAACACTGTAATTATCTGTCTCATGAATCGTAATATACTTCGGATTCATCGCATAACCTGGACGAATATTTTCATTTCCTTTCGGTACAATCATTTCTTTTAAAGGTACACCATAAATATCTGTTGTTTTCTCTTCTAATGGTGCGGCATACATAACTGCTGCACGTTTTGTACGTGTTGGTGCTGCGTCTTGAATAAGCGACGCTTTTGTTCCTTCAAATTTTGCTGAAGGTGAATGAATCCATTTTATCTCATTATTTATTTTTACTTGGAACCATTCTCCCGCCTGTCCAATTGCTTGAATAGTTTGTGGCTCCAGTACATTTTCTTCTTTGTATGATGCAAATGGTTCAGAGTATGTAGAGGTTTCTTCATTTACAACTAACTTTTCACTTAATAACGAATGAATTTCTTTAACTTCTACATTCCCCTCACTATTTTGTATCCATCCAGCTCCAGATGAAGTTTGAACATAGTAAGCGTTTCCTTTTCTCTTCTCAGCTTTTACGACTTGATTCGAAATACGAATCCCTGTCTCTTTTTGAAAATTACTAGAATCGTATAAAGATACTTCTTTAACTATATGTACAAGAAACTCACCTTGCACTTCATTTCTTACTCCTTTATCTTCTCCTCTACCATCTTCATCTTTCATATGGTTTTCAATACTTTTTAAAGCTTGTTCTTCAGGTGAAACTGTAACAGTTTTTTCAAACTCATTAGCATAGGAATAATTTGGAATCGTTACCATACTAAATACAATTGATGCAGCTAAAACATTATAAAATCCTTTTTTCATCATAATACTTAACACGCATATAATTAAATTCGTGTTAAATTTCCCCTCCTCAACCAAAATATAGGTTATCTACTAAACTATTAAGCAACATAACTATTTACAATATAACAGACTCATTCCGGTTCGTATAGATAGGAATGACTACTATTTGCCTATATTTACTATATTGGAATATAAAAAAGAAGCTATAATATATAGCTTCTCTCTACGTTTCTTTAGTCCCTTTGCACCTTATATTCTGCAACTTTACCATCTCTATCAAATTGTAAAACAAGCTGTTCACTATCTATCGAAATAAAACCACGTTCATTTCCAAGATAGTACAAAGTGATAACCCCGTCTTCTCCATTTCTTGTTTGAGTAGGCTCTCCTAATAATTTTATAATTTCCTCATTTGATTTCCCTGTTAATTTATATTTTTGTAGTAGATCATCTACCATATGTACCCGTTTTTCTTCAACATTTAACCACCGATCTTGATTAAACTTGGAAGTGTATGTATTCATACTTAATTGTGCAGTACACACTAACAATAGAATGCCACCTACTATCATTACACCTAGCATCTTCTTTTCTGTATTACGATTTACAGAAGTACGTAAGACGAACTTTTGAATCACAACTAATAAAACAAATGGCATGATTACTACAAACATACCTTTTACACTTAATGACATGTGAATTGCATCAATCACAAAAATAAACGCAAAATACATTAGTATATACAAACAAATATAAACATACAAAATACCCCTTAATATTGCACTCAGAATGCCCACCCCTTTTTTAATTCATTCTATAATTCATCCGACTAATGATTTCTCGAAGTTTTTCTAATTCTTGACCTGTATATATTACTTTCCCCGTTAAGATTTCATTTCTGAAAAACGTTACAATTTGCTCTCTATCCTTTAATCTCGGCGTTTTTTCTTCAGAAAGATCTAGCACTTCTTTCCCACTCTCATTAGAAAAATATACAATCGGTTTTACGTTTTCCTTTACAATATCAACTTGCATTTCTTTCAAACAATTGTATAGAATATGAGATAGTTTCTTCGCTCTATATACTGGATTCCCTTCATTTTTCACTTGTATCGTTAATGAATCTTCACCTGTAATATATTCAAACGTCTCTTCTTTCTCTATCTCTTGTTGATACTTGCCAATTTCATCAATCATAAATGCATATATACTAGCATTTTCTTTCGTTAAGCCATGAATTAATTTCCCGGTCCATTCTTTCGTCTCAAGTAGATACATACCCGTTTTACTTAAGACAAGATGATGAATTCGAAAATCATTTCCTCTATGCTGATTTCTCATAAAAACATTCGGCATAATATGAAATTCATTATCTAGTATTACGCCTTGCTCTACGAAGCTACGCTTCATATAATGTAATGTTTCGTGTGTATTCACTTCAGCTCTATTTTTTGTATACTCTCGCAAATTTGCAATTAAATTTTGAAACATATGTATTTCATTACTATGTTTTTCTTGCATTTCACTACGTTCTTTACTATGCTGTACAGCTAATTGATTTTTCATCATACGCATATTTTCAAGTTCTCGAGCTGCACTTATTTGTAAATCACTGTATTTCTTCTGTTCCATATTTTTCAATGTATTTTGTTGTTCTTTATGCTCTGTAACCGTGGCTGCAATTTCATTTTCATACGTTTCAATTGCTTGTTTCTTTTCAAATTCTACTTGCTGACTCTCTGATTCTAACTGTTTATTTTTATAAAACAGCATGAATACTGCAGCTAATAATAATAAAATCACACCTATTAGCACATAATCCATATTTTTTCTCCTTTATTTCATTCCCTACTATTTTCCATTCACATTTCTACTACATTATACTATGTTATTCCTATATTTTTTGTAAAAATTTCACACGCAGTCAAAAGACCTTGTAATTCTACAAGGCCTTTTGCAAACTTCCTTTATTTTGTAGTAAATACATATTATAATATAATCCTTGTTCACTCAGTAATTCTTGGTGTGTTCCTCTTTCTACTATCTCTCCATTATGCATAACGAAAATTTGATCTGCATCTTGAATTGTAGATAATCTGTGCGCAATGGCTATAGTCGTTCTTCCTTTTCGCATTTGCTGTAACGCTGTTTGGATCGCATCTTCAGTTTCTGTATCAATATTAGCTGTTGCTTCATCCAATACTAATATTTTCGGATTCGTTGCTATCGTTCTAGCAAAAGCAATTAATTGTCGTTGACCACTAGAAAATGCAGCTCCTCTTTCTACTACTTCCGTTTCATACTGCTCTGGTAATTTTTCAATAAACGTATTGGCTTGCACAAATTGTGCCGCTTCTTTTACTTCTTCATCCGTAATTTCTTCATTGTACATACGAATATTTTGTTTTACATTTCCTGCAAATAAAAATGCATCTTGCAATACGAGTCCTATTTTCTTTCTAATTTCTTGTTCTTCAAATTTCTCTAAATCTACACCGTCTATTACAATATTTCCGGACTTAATATTATAAAATCGCATTAACAAATTCATAATGGTACTTTTTCCGCTACCAGTATGCCCAACGAAAGCAACCGTTTGCCCTTGTTTCACGTGAAAAGATACATTTTTTAAAACATCACGTTTTCCATCATAAGAAAAAGTAACATTTTTAAATTCAATATCTCCATTAACGACTTGAGGATTTCCACCCCCTTGTTGAACTGGTGCTAAATCTTTCTCATCCATTAAATGAAATACACGTGATGATGAAACAAGTGCTTGTTGGAAAAATGACAACTTCATCATCATCTCATTTACCGGCTGGAAGAAACGATGTATATAGTTAACAAACGCATATAAAACGCCTACTTCAACAGGACTTTTCAAAGCATCAATTCCAAATAAACCAAGTACTAACGCAATCGCTACAATATGTACTAAATCCGTAGCTGGACGTAAAAGCAATGCATCTAACTTTAACGTACGTCGCCCTGCACTATAATGTTTATTGTTCACTTCTTCAAACTCTCTTCTCATACGCTTTTCTTGTCTAAACACTTGAACAATATTCATCCCTTGAATGGACTCATTTAACTTTGCATTTAACACGCTTAATTGATTACGCACTTCTAAATAAAAAGCTGCACTTTTCCGGCGATATAGCACCATAATCGCAAACATTATCGGAATTAATACGAGAGAAAATAGCGCTAATTTTACATTTAATAAAAACATCGCTACTAAAATACCTACTAAAAACACGATATTTTTAACAAATGTTGATAATACACTAACATAAAAATCTTTAATTGCTTCCGTATCATTCGTTATGCGCGATACGAGTGTACCAATCGGCGTACGATCAAAGAAACTTAATGACAACTTTTGAACATGCTCATATACTTCAACACGCATATCTTGAACAATTTTAAAAGCGATATTTTGAAAATATAATAAGTCTAAATAAGTAAATAATACTTTTAATAAGTGAGCAACAATATACACTACAAATAGAGTAACAAGTGCTGATTGATCAAAGTTACGTGGTACTAAATGTTCATCAAGAAATTGTTTAATTAAAAAAGGCCCCATCATTTCAGTTACAGTTGCACCAACTAAAAAGATAAATGCTAAAGATAACAACCCTTTATATGGTTTCATATAAGAAAGCAATCTACTTAAATCACTCCGTTTTTTCTCAGCCATCATACGCCTCCTTTCTCGACTAATGCTTCTAATTGCTGGCTCTCATACATTTCTTTATACCAACCACGTTCTTCCATTAATTGTTCATGTGTACCTCGTTGCACAATTCTGCCTTCATCCACAACAAGAATGAGGTTGGCATGCTGAATTGCACTTAAACGATGAGCAGTAATAATCGTTGTTTTCCCTGCTCTTTCCCTCTTCAAAGCATTTAAAATTGTTTCTTCTGTTTTTGCATCTACTGCTGATAAACAATCATCTAAAATTAAAATTTCAGCATTCGTTAATAAAGCACGTGCAATAGAAATTCTCTGTTTTTGACCTCCAGATAAAGAAACACCTCTTTCCCCAACTACTGTTTCATACCCTTCTGAAAATTGAAGGATGTCATTGTGAATACAAGCAATCTCTGCAGCACGGGTAATTTCATTATATGTAGCATCCGCCTTTCCAAAGGCAATATTCTCCCCAATACTCGCTGAAAATAAAAAATGGTCTTGCGGCACATATGAAATGGCAGAACGAACACCGTAGAGTGTTACATCTCGAATATCCCGCTCTCCAACTTTTAATTCACCATTAAAATGATCATACTCACGGATTAAACATTTTAATAAAGTCGTTTTCCCTGCACCTGTACGTCCTACAACCCCAAGCGTTTCTCCCTTCTTCAAATCAAAGTGAATATCTGTTAAATGTAACAGTTCATTTTTCTTATACGAAAACGAATCGACCGCAAATGAAACATCACCGCTCGCTATTGTGTGCACAGCATTTTCTCTATTTACTACATCTGATTTTTGCGAGAGGATTTTTTCTACACGGTCATATGAAGCACGCCCACGCTCCATAATATTAAACAACCATCCAAACGCTAACATTGGCCAAACGAGGGTACCTAAATACGTCGTAAATGTAACGAGATCACCTACTGTTAATTCACCTCTCACAACTAATACTGACCCATAACATACTGCGATTAAAAATGAAAATCCTACGATAAGAGCGATTGTTGGATCAAATAATGCATCAATACGTGCGACTAACATATTTTTATGTACGACATCTTCTGATTTTTTTCGAAACGCTTGTAAATCTTCTTTCTCCTGTCCAAGCGATCGAATTACCTTCATCCCACTCATACTCTCTTGCACTTTATCATTGATTTCCGAAAACGATTGCTGCGCTTTATGAAACCTTTTATGTAATAAAGTGCCGTAATAATTTGTCGATATTGCTACAATCGGCATCGGAATTAAGCTTAACAATGTTAACTTCCAACTAATTGTAAAACCCATCGCTACGAGTACACATCCCCCAACAGCTAAAGAGTCAACCAGTGTTAAAACACCTGCTCCAGCAGTTTGCTGAATCGCTTGAATATCATTGGTCGCATGTGCCATTAAATCACCTGTGCGATTTGACTGATAAAACGATGGACTCATCTTTGTAAAATGTTCATACAAATTTTTCCGTAATTGGCGAGCCAACTTTAACGAAGACCCAAAAATCATAATACGCCATACGTAACGTAATATGTACATCGTAATACCTACAATTACTAAGAGTACAACCCATTTTAGTAAATTATCAGTCGTTAATGTTCCATTATTAATTTCATCTACAACAATCCCAATCACTTTTGGTGCTACAAGTTCTAAAAGTGCAACGCCAAATAATAAAATAATTCCGATTATGTACGCTCGTTTTTCTTGTTTAAAAAACCACGCTAAATTCATAAACACTTTCATTTTTTTCCTCCTCCCTTAAAATGAGCGATGTTTTCAGTTTATCAAAAATACAGAATTTTTAAAAGTTTTAAACGCTGTAACTAACAAAAAGAAAAGACACCCTTAGCGAGTGTCTTTTAGCGCTTATTTCATTTGTTGCTTGTTCATCGCGCTCATCATTTGATTGATTTTCTTTTGGGAAGGTTTTTGTCCCATTTGCATCATCATCATTTTTAACATTTGTTCGTTAATTGGTGGATTTTTTTGTAAGTAATTCATCATGTATTTGCGGGCAATGAAAAATCCTAACGCCACGCCTGCTACTAGTGCTACTACGCCCACTAGAATACCTAACCAAATTGGCATATATTTTCCTCCTTCATGTTGTCTACCTTACAGTGTACTAAAACCTTTTCAATAAGACAAGATACAATTCGACATTTTTTACACATATGTTCGTACTTGTTTTAGAGGATTCAGCCATCCGTACTTTGTATTTTCATAATCCATAGCTAAAAATGTTAATTCACACTTTCTCAACACCTCAAAGAAAGTCGTTTCCATAGAAACATTTCCAGAGGTATTCATACGAATATAGTGTGGTTTCACCATTATTTCGCCATATTCCGCCCCTGTATAAAGTGTATGTGTATGATGTGTTCGATCATATTTACCAAGAACGCGCAAAGCTTGTTCTAATTTATGATGAATTTTCATTACTTGTAATGGCATCGTTATATACATCATTTGTTTATATAACACTTTTTTCTCCGAAAGGGACCCAGATTCTGAAAATCGAGCAAATAAATCAAAAAACAAATATTCACGACCAAAGTAAGCTTTCGCAATATCCTCTTGAATTAAATACAATTCATACGTTTTCATCTTTCGCCTCCCAATCTGGACAACCTTTTCTCTTCATTATATAGAAGAAAATTTGCAATGATTGTCTGACTGCGGAGAGATAAAAAACTTTTTCTGTCGAAAAAACTCATTTACATAGAAAAACCTCTCCATGCCGGAGAGATTTTTCTAAAATCATTAAAGCATTTCTTTTACTTTACGAACAACGTTCTCTACAGTAAATCCATACTCTTCCATAATCTTCTCACCAGGAGCAGAAGCACCGAATGTATCGATACCTAACACATCTCCTTCAAGACCTACGTAACGGTGCCATCCGAATGTAGCACCCATTTCAATCGCGAAACGTTTTGTTACTGCTTTTGGTAATACAGATTCTTTGTACTCAGCTGTTTGAGCTTCAAAGCGATCCATAGATGGCATGCTGACAACAGCTGCGTCAACGCCGTCTACTGCTAGAGCTTTTTGTGCTTCAACAGCTAGACTTACTTCAGATCCAGATGCAAGTAAAATTACATCAGCTGTTTCTTTCTTGCTTGCAGAAACTACATATGCACCTTTTGCTACTTTTTCATACGTATCGTCTTTTGCACCTTCTAATGTTGGAAGGTCTTGACGAGTTAATACTAAAGCAGTTGGTGCTTTTGTAGATTCTAAAGCTAATCTCCAAGCCGCAACAGATTCGTTACCATCAGCCGGACGAATAACAGATACATTTGGCATTGCACGAAGCGCTGCTAATTGCTCAACTGGTTCATGCGTTGGACCGTCTTCACCAACAGCGATACTGTCGTGTGTGAATACATACGTTACTGGCAATTGCATTAATGCTGCAAGACGAATTGCTGGACGTAAGTAGTCAGAGAATACGAAGAACGTACCACCGTAAGTTTTTAAACCACCATGTAGTGCAATACCGTTCATTGCTGCACCCATTGCGAACTCACGTACACCGTACCAAATGTTTTTACCGCTGTAATCATCTCTTGTAAAGTCTTTTTCGTTATTCATGTATGTTTTGTTAGAACCAGCAAGGTCAGCAGATCCACCGAAGAATGATGGTACAGACTCTGCAATTGCATTAATTACAGCACCTGAAGAATTACGAGTTGCTGCTTTAGATCCTAATTCATAAGTTGGTAAGTTTTGCTCCCAACCTTCTGGAAGTTGACCGTTCATTGCTGCTTGCAATTCGTTTGCTAATTCTGGATATGCTTGCGCATATTCGCCTAACATTGTATTCCAAGCTGCTTGCGCAGTTTCACCAACATCTTGTACTGTTTTGCGGAAGTTGTCATATACTTCTTCTGCAACATGGAAGTCTTGCTCAGCAGTCCAAGCATATGCTTCTTTTGTTAATTTCGTTTCGTCTACACCAAGTGGAGAACCATGTGAAGCTGATTTTCCTGATTTGTTTGGAGAACCGAAACCAATTGTCGTTCTTACTTCAATTAGCGTTGGGCGTTTTTCGTCAGCTTTCGCTTCTTCAATTGCTTTCGCGATTGCTTCAATATCGTTTCCATCCTCAACACGGATTACTTGCCATCCGTATGCTTTGTAACGATCTTCTACACTTTCAGAGAATGAACGATTTAAATCGCCATCTAATGAAATATCGTTTGAATCGTATAACACAACAAGACGACCTAATTGTAAATGAGCAGCTAATGAAGATGCTTCAGCTGAAACGCCTTCCATTAAATCTCCATCACCACAAATAGCGTATGTATGATGATCTACTACATTATACGCATCACGGTTATATTTAGCAGCTAAATGTCTTTCAGCCATCGCCATACCTACCGCAGTTGCAATACCTTGTCCAAGTGGACCAGTAGTTGCATCTACACCAGCTGTATGACCGTACTCAGGATGTCCTGGAGTTTTGCTTCCCCATTGACGGAAGTTCTTTAAGTCATCCATTGTTACATCATAACCAGATAGGTGAAGTAGGCTGTATAATAACATTGAACCATGACCTGCAGATAATACGAAACGATCACGGTTAAACCACGTTGGGTTATTTGGATTGTGTTTCATAAATTGAGTCCATAATGTATAAGCCATTGGTGCTGCACCCATTGGCATTCCTGGGTGACCAGAGTTTGCTTTTTCAATCGCATCGATGGATAATGTGCGAATCGTGTTGATAGAAAGTTGTTCGATTGAATGTGACATGCTATTCTTCCCTTCGCTTATATTAGTAAACGTTTTATACATTTATATGATAGCTTCCCACGCAAGATTATACAACATGTATCGACAAATATGTTGATGTTTTTTTGATTTTTTATAAAAAAATCAATGATTTCGGGAATGTATGGGTATTCAATATGACATACTTTTTCATTATTTTTATTTTAAAAAGAAAGGGAATTATCTGTATATTTATACATATATACAAAATTCTTCTATACTTACTTTTTTCAATACATTTTACAAAACACAAAAAAGCATCTAACTTCGATGCTTTTCAAATAAGTTAAACAATCCGTTTCCGAATCGAACTTGAAATCAAATCAATTATAATTACCATTAAAATGATACCTAACAAAATAATTCCAACACGAGACCAATTCCGTGAACTCAGCGCAAAAATTAACGGTGTACCAATCCCTCCTGCTCCAATAACACCTAATATCGCAGCGGATCGTACATTAATTTCAAATCTGTATAACGTATACGATAGAAAATCCGGTAACACTTGTGGTAACACTGCATACCAAAGTATTTGAAATCGATTTGCCCCTGTTGCTATTAACGCTTCTGTCGGTCCCTTATCTATATTTTCGATTCCTTCTAAATATAGTTTTCCTAACATCCCAATAGAGTGTAATCCTAAAGCTAGAACTCCGGCAAAAGAGCCTGGTCCAACAGCTTTTATAAATAAAAGGGCCATAACTAATTCAGGAAATGTACGAACAAAACTAAGCACAAATTTCCCAGTTCCTGAAGTTAATCTTCCACTGCTCATATTCGTTGCCGCCCAAAAAGCGAATGGAACAGATAAAAAGGCAGAAATAAATGTACCTAATATTGCAATTGCCAACGTATCAATTAAACCATGTAATAAATCTTCACCATCTGGCAAAGATACATACGCCCAATCTGGATTCAATACACCTGTCATAATTGCTTTTGTAATTTCTCCTGCTGTATCCTTGATTCCCTCTAGTGGTACTCCTGAAAAAGCCCATACATAAACAAATGTAAGTGCTATAAAAATAAACCAGCGATATACACTCGATTTCTTCGGTTTTGGTACGATTATCGTCGTTTTACTCATTATAATTTCTCCCGCAACAATGTACTTACATAATCAATTAACAATACAACAACAAGGGTATAGATAATAATAGATGCAGTTTGTTGATATTGTAAAAAACCAAGTGTACGGTCATAATATAATCCAATACCACCTGCTCCTACTAAACCTAAAACAGCTGCTGCACGTACGTTCACCTCAAATGTATAAAGAACATAGGAGACAAAATGTGCTTTCACTTGCGGAATTACCCCATAAACAATCCATTGCACTTTATTTGCTCCTACTGCTGTCATCGCCTCTAATGGACCTGGGTCAATCGATTCAATTGACTCATACAACAATTTCGCCACGAGCCCAATTGAGAAAAAAGTAAGAGCCAAAATACCTGGAAGTGGTCCTATTCCAAAAATCGCTACGAAAATAGCCGCCAATAATAAATCTGGTATCGTTCGGATAAAATTTAAAATCATTCGAGCTAGACTGTATAAAAATGTGTTAGTAAACACATTACTTGCTGCAAATAATGCAAGTGGAATGGCTAAAATCGCTCCTAAAGTCGTCCCAATAATCGCCATACGTATTGTATCTAACATCGCTGTTGTAATAACTTGAAAATAACTCCAATCTGGCGGTACCATCTCTTTCAACAAATCCAGCATATTAGGAAAACCAACTACTAGTTTTGAAAATGATGCATCGACCTGTACACTACTTCCCCACAACAGTAAAATGACTAGAATTAACGTTAACATATGTTTTAACTTACTCGACGGCTTCGGTATCGATTTCGAATGTATCATCACGTCATTCATTTAACTGCCACCTCTAACAATTCACTTTGCTGCGCTACGTCACCATAAATTTCAGCAAATTTTTCGTCCGTTGCCTCTTCTACTAGACCATCAAAAACAATTTCGCCTGCATGTAATCCAATAATGCGTGTCGCATATTGCCTAGCTAAATCAATAGAATGTAAGTTTACAATTGTTGTAATTCCAAAATCTTCATTAATTTTTTTCAAATCATCTAATACTTGCTTTGTTGTTAGCGGATCTAACGACGCAACAGGTTCATCTGCCAATATAATTTTCGCTTCTTGCGCCAACGCTCTAGCAATCGATACACGTTGCTGTTGTCCTCCTGATAATTCATCAGCTCGCGCATATGCTTTTTCTAAAATATTTACCCTTTTTAACGATTGAAAGGCAAGCTCCAAATCCTCCTTTGGAAATAGACCTAACGTTGTACGCAATGTCGAATGATACCCAACACGGCCAGCTAATACGTTCTTCAATACCGTTGATCTCTTTACCAGGTTAAAACTTTGAAAAATCATACCAATATCCCGGCGCATGCGGCGTAATCCTTTTCCATTCGCAGCAGTAATAGACTCACCTTCAATCATGATTTCGCCTTCTGTAATCTCATGAAGACGATTTACCGATCTGAGAAGTGTGGACTTTCCAGCCCCGGACAGCCCCACCATTACAACAAATTCACCTTTTTCAATTTTCAAGTTTATATTATTCAATCCTTTTGTACCATTCGGATATACTTTGGAAACATTTCGAAACTCTATCACACATCTTACCTACCTTCTATGAATTCAAAACGGCAAACTAACTGAAAACATACCTTTCCAGTTAGCTGCCATTTCCATATGTATTATTGCGTTTTTACTTTCTTCCCATATTCACGAACGATATCAAATTTACTATCATCAGATTTAACATATCCTTCATGTGAATATACTTCTTTTATGATTTTGTGACCTTCCTCATTCTTTCCTATTTCAATGAAAGCATCCTGTAATTTCTTGCTCCACTCTTCATCTAAATCAGAGCGTACCGAAATCGTATCGTTTGGAATTTTCTCCGTAAATTTCACTATTTTCGTTTGATCGAATATATTCGGATAATCTTTTTTTACAATATTACGAGCATCTTGGAATACAACAGCTGCATCTACATCACCATTTAAAAGAGCAATAAGCGACTGATCGTGACCTTTTAATGTAACAGGTTTCACATCTTTTAACGGATCAACACCCTCTTTTAATAGTACAGCCGCAGGCCATACATATCCCGCTGATGACGTTACATCTTGATAACCAATTTTTTTACCTTTTAAATCTTTTACACTATTAATATTTGAATCTTTCTTAACAACAAACTCAGATTTATAAAAGTCTACTAAATCCTTTGTAGGAGCTCCCGTTTCATCGTCCACTCCAAAACGTTGTGCTTGTAAAATTACGTTTGCAGCCTTTTTCTCATGAGCTAGCACATAAGCTGTTGGGGGTAAAAATCCTACATCTACTTGCTTAGATGCCATCGCTTCTACAATTGTATTGTAATTCGTTGAAATACTAACTTTTACTGGAATATTTAATTTATCACTTAATAGCTTTTCCAATGGTTTTGCCTTCGCCTCTAACGTATCTGCATTTTGAGAAGGAACAAATTGAACATTTAAAGTCTTCGGTACATACCCTTTTTTCGTATCTGCATTTTTACTTGCGCTTGATTCCTTCGTTCCACAGCCACTTAATAATCCCGCTGCTAGTACAACTGTTGTGCTCATTGCAAAAACTTTTTTCAACATGTTAATGCCTCCATTTTTCATTGTTATAAAATAACCTTTCATAAACATGAAGAAATATATCACACATTTTTACAAATAATTGATTATTTACATAATCTTTACACATTCTATACACTCACATTAAAATTCTCTTCATATATTTGATATGCTTAATTTGTAGATAACAATAGAAAAGGTGAATAATATTGAATCCAAATCAAATTGTAACTTTAAACATCCTATTAACAAGTGATATACATGGTACTGTTTATCCAATTCACTACCAAGATAATTCTCAATCGGAAATTGGTTTAGCTAAAGTTTCTACTCTTATAAAAAAAGAACGTTCCGAAAATACAAACGTTCTTTTAATTGATAACGGTGACTTCATACAAGGAACACCATTTACTTACCATTACGCTACATACGAAAAAGATAAGGAAAATCCAATGTCTTTATTAGCGAACTATTTACGTTATGATGCTGCAGTTATCGGGAATCATGAATTTAATTATGGAATGGATGTATTAAACAATGCTATTTCTACTGCAAACTTCCCGTATCTATCAGCAAATATTTTAAACAAAAACAGTAAAGAACCTTATTTCGGGAAACCATATATAATAAAACACATTGAATCAAATATAAAAATTGCTATTTTAGGGGTGACAACGCATTACATTCCCAATTGGGAACAACCCCATCACATTAAAGACTTACAATTTGAAGATGCATTAGAAACTACAAAAAATTGGGTTTCTTACATTCGCGAACATGAGAAACCAGATTTACTAGTCGTAGCGTATCATGGGGGATTTGAACGCGATTTACAAACCGGGGTACCGACTGAAGTTTTAACAGGTGAAAACCAAGGATATGCAATGTGCCATGAAATTGAAGGCATAGATATTTTACTAACAGGCCACCAACACCGTGAAATTGCTCAAGCCGCAATAAATGGTGTAACAGTTTTACAAACCGGATGCAATGGACACTTCATTGGAAAAGTAACAATAACATTAGAAAAAACAAAACAAAAATGGGTAAAAAAAGAGAGTTGTTCACAATTATTGCCCGTGCGAGGAATTGCGACGGACCAGGATATTCTTTCCTTGGTTACCGATTATGAAGAAAAAACACAAAATTGGCTCGATCAACCTATTGGACTAATCTATGGGGACATGCGAATTTCAGATGCTATGCAAACTCGTTTGCAAGACCATCCTTTTATTGAATTCATAAATAAAATACAAATGGATATAGCTAATGTTTCCATTTCTTGTACAAGCTTATTCCATAATACATCTCCAGGTTTCCCTAATCGTGTAACAATGCGTGACATCGTTTCTAATTATATTTATCCAAATACATTAAAAGTACTTAGAATAACTGGAGCGGATATAAAAGATGCTCTCGAACTCTCTGCTTCTTATTTCATATTAAAAGCAGATGGAACCATCATCGTAAACCCTAGCTACATAGAACCAAAACCGCAACACTATAATTACGATATGTGGGAAGGAATTTCGTACGTATTAAACATTTCCAAACCAATTGGCGAGAGAGTAGAATCTTTACAGTATAAAGGCACTCCTCTTAATATGGATGAAGAATATGACGTCGTTATGAATAGTTATCGTGCAAGCGGCGGAGGGAACTTCTTTATGTTTCAAAATAAGCCTGTAATAAAAGACATACCAACAGATATGTCTGAACTTATTACTGACTATATATTGAAGCACAAAAAAATAGAAGCAACAATCAATAACAACTGGAAAGTTATTAACTAGCGAATATAATAAATAAAAAAAGATGGGCTTTGCCCATCTTTTAGTTTAATTTTGCATTATCTTGCTTTTTTAAAGCTTTTAATTTCGCCGGTGTAACATCAGTACCTTGTTCGTTAACGACTTTAATTCCTTTAAGTTCGTTTAACATATTTTGACGAAATCCTTTTAAATATTGTTCACGTAGCGATTGACGCTCACGTTGTTCTTCTTCAGTTAAACCTTCAGCTTTTGCTTTTTTCGCTAAGAAGTTAATGCGTTCAACGAGTTCGTGACTAAGCATCTCGAATCCCCCTTCTAATCAAAACTGATTATTATCATACAATAGTTACTCTTCTTTATCAAGCAATTGCTTTGTATACTCTACATATCTACGATGTACCGTCGCTTTTGAAACATTATGACCAAAGCCGCGAAGCGTTGCTGCAATTTCTTCGAAAGTAAGTTCATTCTTGCGCAAACGCACAATTTCCTCAATTGGCACTTCTTTCTTCTCTCGTCCTACGCTTAAATGACGATTCTTTAAATTATTTTCTGGGCGATAGCCCTTTTCTACCGCGCGTTGCATACCACGTTTAATTTTCAAATTATGAATCTTTCTTTGATACTCTTCAACAATACCAATAATATCTAATACCATCGAATCCGAATCCGACAATTGTAATTCTCCATTATGCGTATGCGTGTATACTTTTATTCCCTCTTTATGTAAACAGTGCATTAATGCAATCTTTGCATTTCCCCTACCAAGGCGCGTTTCATCTTGTATGAGTAGCACATCAATTTGTTCGTCTCGAATTGTATCTAGCACTTCTAATATTCCATCACGTTCAATTGTATAACCACTAGCCTGCTCTTCAATCACCTTAGTAACATTCATTTGATAGCGCTCCGCTAAATGCAATAATTCATCTTTTTGACGTAATAATGATGTTTCTTGCGCTTCTTTTGTTGTACTCACACGTGCATAAATAATTGCATTCATTATGAACCCCTCTTTCTCACTATTATTTCCCTTCAGTGTAACATAAATTCGCCTTTTGTTCGAACTTATGTTTGTAGAATGTTTTTTCACATGTTATACTTATTAATAAGAAAAATGAAAGAAAACGAGGTGTTAGAAAACATGGAAAAGTTAACGAAACGCCAGCAAGACATTCTCGACTTTATTAAGCTAAAAGTACAAGAAAAAGGATATCCACCTTCCGTACGTGAAATCGGTCAAGCAGTCGGCCTCGCTTCTAGTTCTACAGTGCACGGACATTTATCAAGATTAGAAGAAAAAGGATACATTCGACGCGATCCAACAAAACCACGAGCAATCGAAATTTTAGGTGATGACCGAATGGATACAGAAACACAATCTGTTATTCAAGTTCCAATCATCGGAAAAGTTACTGCTGGATTACCAATTACAGCAGTTGAAAGTGTAGAAGATCACTTCCCACTTCCAGCTAGCATTGTTGCTGGAGCAGATCAAGTGTTTATGTTACGTATTTCTGGAGATAGTATGATTGAAGCTGGTATTTTCGATGGAGATCTAGTTGTTGTTCGCCAACAACAGTCTGCATATAATGGTGAAATTGTAGTCGCTTTAACAGAAGATAACGAGGCAACTGTTAAACGTTTCTATAAAGAAAAAGACCATTTCCGTCTACAACCGGAAAACTCTTCATTAGAACCTATCATTTTAAAACAAGTGTCAGTTATTGGTAAAGTAATTGGCGTATATCGTGATTTACATTAAGAATATAAAAGAAGATAATTACCTTATTTATATACGGTAATTATCTTCTTTTTGTATTTTGATAGATTTTCATACATTCTATTTCTTATGAACGCGTTTCAATCGTCACATCTCCCGCAGCAGTTTTACCGCTAATCTTTGTACTCCCATTACCAATTGTTACGTTTTTATTTTCTTCATTAAAAATTGTTACATCTCCCGCAGCACTTTGCCCGGTGATTACCGCATCTTGTGGTTTTTCCGATAAAACAATATCTACATCTCCCGCAGTTGAACTCGCTTCTAGATTATACTTAGAATCATGATCTAGAATATTTATTTCCCCACTGGTCGTTTTTGCAGTCACTTTCCCTATTACTTTTTTAAAGTTCAGCTCACCAGCTTTTGTAGATCCCTCCACATTCTTAGCCGTTACACGTTTCAAATCCACTTCACCAGCAAGTGTCTCAACACTTACACGGTCACTTTTCACATCACTTATTTCGATTTGTCCAGCAGATGAATTTACTTTTACATCTCGGTAAGAGCGTTCAGGCACAAGGAGAGTCAATGTAGACGTTTGAAACCTAAAATCGTAAAAGGAAAAATCAAATGAAGCACCTTTTTCTCTTTCCCCAATGATTTTTAATGTGTCACCATCTTCAGCAATACGAACCTCTTGTTTACGTGTATCTCCTGATTGCTTTACATAAAAAGAAGAGTCAGGCGATTTTTGGACAACAATATCCCCAGCATCTAATTTAACTTCTATATTTTTTAGTGTTTCGTTTTTGATTATATCTTCTTTGTTTCCTTTTTCTGCAGTTTGTACTGCTTTTTTATATGTTTGTGAAATCCCAATTACTCCAATAATGATACAAGCGATTGCTACTAACAATATTTTTTTCATCATCTACTCCCCTTTTATCATTTTGAAGTTCCATATTACATAACGTACGCATAGCCTTTTAAACCACTTCGTACTATAATAAGCGATAATACATAACAACAAACCTACGCCAACAAACGTTATACTAACGAATAAATCCAACCATATAAAAGTACCCATAAATACTTTTCCAATAACGAAAAATGGTGTTACTACACTAGCAATTCCACCGACCCAAAAGGAAAATATAAAAGCGATAATTGCAACTAACGGGCCTAACACAATAATAAAATTAAATAAACTAAGTCCAATCGCTGCCATGACAGCTCTTGTCACATTTGAAGTTGATGGGTCTTTTTTCATTTCATCGAAGCGATACATCGCAAGTAATTCTTTTGCAATTACTTTCGGAGAGCCAAGCCCCTTTATTATTTCCGATTCAGTTTTCCCCTCTTCTATCCCAAACTGAAAATGCTCTTCATAATCAAATAAAATATCTTTCCGCTCTTCGTCCGGTAAATTTCTAAGATGACTTAATAATTCTTTAAGAAACTGTTCTTTACTCATCCCATTCCACCCCTTCAATAATTTCTTGTACGCCTTTTGCAAAATCACGCCACTCTGTTACTAACAAATTCAGTTGCGTTTCCCCTTGCTCAGTTAGTTGATAATATTTACGAGGCGGCCCCTCCGTAGATTCTTTTAAATATGTTTGAAAATATCCTTCTTTCGTTAAACGACGTAATAAAGGGTACACTGACCCTTCCGATATTAAAAATTCATTTGAGATTTGCTGAACAAGTTCATAACCGTAGCAATCCTTACGTTTCACAAGTGCCAAAACACACAGTTCTAACACACCTTTTTTAAACTGAACGTTCAAGGATAGTCCCCCTTTCTCATTTCAGTACTGTTCAATACACGGTACCTTTCTTATCCATAATATACCACTTAGTACTATTTATTGCAAGGTACTGTATGTTCCAATACTTAATTTTAGCATTACATACATCCGCATCATGACACACTGAGCACAGCATACTATTACAATTTTCACATTTATATTCATAGCTAGCGCGCTTTTTAAATAATCCCCCTGATTTTTCCAGGCATTTTGCGAGCACTTTTTTCAGGCATTTCACTAACCTCTATGTTTTCTACAAATAAAAAAAGCCCTGATACCGTAGTATCAAGGCCTTTTAGCTCTTAGTATAGAGACATATATTGATCGCGTTCCCATTGGTGAACTTGCGTTCTAAAGATATCCCACTCAATCTCTTTCGCTTCGATGAAGTGCTCAAGTAAATGCTCACCTAGTGCACCACATACTACTTCGTTAGATTGTAATGTAACTAATGCTTGCGCTAATGTTGCTGGTAAGTCAACGATACCTGCTTCTTCACGCTCTTCTTTTGTCATTACATAGATGTTACGGTCTACTGCAGCTGGTGGAGTTAATTTGTTTTTAATTCCGTCAAGACCTGCTGCTAATAATGTAGCCATTACTAAATATGGGTTTGCAGCTGGGTCAACACTACGTACTTCTACGCGTGTACTAATACCACGAGATGCAGGGATACGTACTAATGGGCTACGGTTTTGTGCAGACCATGCTACGTAACAAGGAGCTTCGTATCCAGGTACTAAACGCTTGTAAGAGTTTACAGTTGGATTTGCTACCGCTGTAAATGCTGGTGCGTGTTTTAAAATACCTGCGATGAAGTGACGAGCATCATCACTTAATTGTAAGTCACCATTTTGATCGAAGAATACGTTCTCACCATTTTTAAATAGTGATAAGTTACAGTGCATACCTGAACCGTTCACACCGTATAATGGTTTCGGCATAAATGTTGCGTGTAAACCGTGTTTACGAGCAATTGTTTTTACAACAAGTTTGAATGTTTGAATGTCATCACATGAGCGAATTGCACTTGCATATTTAAAGTCAATTTCGTGTTGACCTGGTGCAACTTCATGGTGAGACGCTTCAATTTCAAAGCCCATCTCTTCTAGTTCAAGAACGATATCACGACGACAGTTTTCCCCTAGATCCATCGGCGCAAGGTCGAAGTATCCACCGTTATCGTTTAATTCTAATGTTGGATTTCCTTTTTCATCTACTTTAAATAGGAAGAATTCCGGCTCTGGTCCAAGATTGAAATCTGAGAATCCTAAAGCTTCCATTTCTTTTAACACACGTTTTAAATTGTTACGTGGGTCTCCATCAAATGGAGTGCCATCCGCATTGTAAATGTCACAAATTAGACGAGCAACTTTACCTTTTTCGGCAGTCCATGGGAAAATTACCCAAGTATCTAAGTCAGGATATAAATACATATCAGATTCTTCAATACGTACGAAACCTTCAATCGAAGATCCATCAAACATCATTTTGTTGTCAAGAGCTTTCGTTAATTGTCTCACTGGAATCTCTACGTTTTTAATTACTCCTAAAAGGTCTGTAAATTGTAAACGGACATACTTTACATTCTCTTCTTCCGCCAAACGGAAAATATCTTCTTTTGTGTACCTAGCCATTATAAATTCCTCCTTAGTCCCTCTAAACACCTTCAGAATCAGTTCTCTTTAGTGAAAAAACCTTGAAATATCACCTTGTCGCAATGAAGTTCGATTAAATCTACCTGTATGTTGTAGTTCGTCTCGAAGTATTTTGCGAAGCTCAGTTTTTGAAATTTCTTTCGTTTCTTCTTTTACTTTCACTGCTTCTGTTTGATTTTCTTTCATTAGTAACACTTGTTTAATACCAGCCATATTCAAGCCTTGATCTAATAAATCTTTAATCTCTAACAACTTATCTACATCGTTAAATGAAAATAATCTACGATTCCCCTTTGTACGGGTTGGAGAAACAAGATTATGCTCTTCATAGTAGCGAATTTGACGTGCAGATAATTGTGTTAAATCCATAACAATACCAATAGGAAACAGCGGAGCAGAACGTCTATCTTCTTTCATTGTTTCAGTTCCTCCTTCGCCTTAACTGCTTCTCATTCTATACCATGTTATGTTTAGTGTCAATAGATGTTAGCTTTTCTTACATGATTTTTTTATAAATTTTTTCATTCTTTTTTCTAATGAAACAAATCATTACTTTCACGCGAAAAAAGCTGTCGAAATCGACAGCTTCCCTTTAAGAAATTGTTAATAATTCCTTTTCAATTAATGCATCAATTGCAGAACAAATCGCAATCTTCACATGTGAATAAGTTAACCCACCTTGCACGTAAGCAACATAAGGCGGACGAATTGGACCATCGGCCGACAATTCAATACTCGCACCTTGAATAAACGTTCCCGCAGCCATAATGACATCATCTTCATAACCCGGCATATAGTTGGCATATGGAGTGAAGTGAGAATTAATTGGAGATGCATATTGAATCGCTTGGCAAAACGCAATCATACGATCTTTATCATCAAATTGAACAGACTGAATTAAATCTGTTCTTGGTGCATTCCATGCTGGTGATGTATTCATTCCTAATTTTTCTAAAAATGCAGCTGTAAAAATCGCACCTTTTAGCGCTTGTCCCGCTACATGCGGCGCTAAGAAGAAACCTTGATACATTTCTTGCAGACTGTATAAAGATGCACCTGCTTCCGCACCGATTCCTGGAGATGTCAAACGATATGCACACGCTTCAACATACTGTTCTTTACCAACAATATAACCACCAGTTTTAACAATTCCACCACCTGGGTTTTTAATAAGCGAACCTGCCATTAAATCTGCACCAACATGACATGGCTCTTGCTCTTCAATAAACTCGCCATAACAGTTATCTACAAACACAACAACATCCGGTTTAATTTCTTTAACAAACGCTATCATCTCTTTAATTTGAGAAATAGTAAACGACGGACGAGTAGCATAACCTTTTGAGCGCTGAATACCAATCATTTTCGTATTACTTTGAATTGCAGCCGCAACAGCTCCAAAATCAACAAGCCCCTCTTCAGTAAGCGGAACTGCATTATAACCAATATTATATTCTTTAAATGAACCTACACCTTTTCCGCGTACACCAACGATTTCTTCTAACGTATCATACGGCTTGCCAGTGATGTACAATAACTCATCTCCTGGACGTAAAATACCGAATAACGCTGTAGAAATAGCGTGCGTACCTGAAATAATTTGCGGACGAACAAGACCTGCTTCCGCTCCAAATACATCCGCATACACTTTTTCTAACGTATCACGACCAATATCATCATAACCGTAACCTGTCGTTGGAATAAAGTGCGAATCACTAATTTTATGTTTACGAAAACTTTCTAATACACGAAACTGATTACTTTCAATCACTTCATCCGCACGTTTATGTACTTCTGTAATTTGGCTTTCTACTTCTTTTACGATTGGAGCAATTTTTTCTCCATTTTTCAAACGATCAAACATTTTTATTTTCTCCTTCTTCTACTAAAAATCTCTTTAATTGCACATTAAGCGATGAATGAGCAAAAATATACCCTGCGCAATCATATACAAATTTATCTTCCAAAAACTCCATCTTTGTTAATAGTGTCTCCGTCTTTAATAGCGTTAACAACTTACCTTCACTCGGAGGAATTTCCACTTGATAACGATTCATTTCTTCCTTCATTTTCGTTTCTATTGCTTCTTTTATATGTAATAGATCTATTTCTTCAAAAGCACTAGTCATTAAGAAATCACTTTTCGGAAACGGAATAAAGTTTTGATGTAATTCATCTTTTTTATTATATAACGTAATAATAGGAATATGATTAATTCCAAGTTCTGACAATAATTGTTTTACTGTTTCCTCATGCCCTACATAATTCGGATCTGCAGAATCAACTACATGTAAAATAACGTCTGCTTCACCAGCTTCTTCTAATGTCGAACGAAAAGCAGCAATTAATGACGTAGGTAAATCTTGTATAAAACCAACTGTATCAGTTAGTAATACTGTATATCCAGAAGGTAACGGCATCTTCCTTGTTGTCGGATCTAACGTTGCAAACAACAAGTTTTCTTCAAACGTATCAGCTTCCGTTAATCTATTAAACAGTGTAGATTTCCCCGCATTCGTATACCCTATTAATGAAACTTGAAATACTTTATTATCTTTTCTTCTTTCACGATATCTTTTTCGATGTTCCACAACAACTGCAAGTTGCTTCTTTATTTCATCAATGCGCGATCGAATATGACGACGATCCGTCTCAAGTTTCGTCTCACCCGGCCCTCTCGTTCCAATACCACCACCAAGACGTGATAAAGACAATCCTTGTCCCATAAGACGTGGCATTGTATATTGCAACTGAGCTAATTCTACTTGAAGCTTACCTTCCCTCGACTTCGCACGTTGCGCAAAAATATCTAATATAAGTTGCGTTCGATCAATTACCCTCGCATCTAATACTGAGGATAAATTCCGAATTTGACTCGGCGTTAATTCGTTATTAAATACGATAACATCCGGTGCTAATTCTTCAGTTAACATTGTAAGCTCTTCTAATTTACCTTTACCTATATAAGTCGCCGGATGAAACTTCGGTCGTTTTTGTGTTGTAGACACTAACAATTCTGCTCGTGCAGTCTTCGCTAGTGATGCAAGTTCTTTCATGGAATGCATAAATTTTTCATCATCATCTTGCGGCAATTGACAGCCCACTAATATGACTTTTTCTTTTTCTTCCATCAAATATGTTCACTCATCCTTTTCGAAATTTAAACCTTCTAATATAATAGCAGAGGAAGCACATTTCATCTAGTTAGCGGGGGAGAAAATTCATGGCATGGGAGATTTTTAGCATCATAGGCACAATTGCTTTCGCGCTAAGCGGAGCCATTGTTGCAATGGAAGAGGATTATGATATTTTCGGGGTGTATATTTTAGGAATGGCAACCGCATTTGGGGGAGGTGCCCTTCGTAATTTATTAATCGGTTATCCGATTGTCGCGTTTTGGCAACAAGACATGTTATTCCAAATCGCACTTTTATCAATGACAATTATTTTTCTTTTTCCAAATAAATTAATTAGACACTGGAAAAAGTGGGAAAATATCACTGATGCTATCGGCTTATCAGCATTTGCCGTACAAGGAGCACTATATGCTCAGAAATTAAATTTACCAATTAGCGCTACAATCGTAGCAGCTGTTTTAACTGGCATTGGCGGTGGTATCATCCGCGATCTTTTAGCCCGCAGAAAACCTCTCGTTCTTCGAGCTGATGTATATGCTTTTTGGACGATTTTAGCAGGTTTCTTAATTGGCGCTCAAATTATTGTTAGCGATTGGGCTCTATACACCTTATTCATTTTAATTGTTTGCTTCCGCATGGTTTCTATTCATTACAAATGGCACTTACCGCATAGGCGCATCGACACAAACGAACGTTCAATGCACAAATAACAATCCAACCTCTTTACATATGGTAAAGGGGTTTTTCTTTTCTAATGAGTTTTTCCTTACATAATGTTTATACTAATTCTCAAAGCGAGGTGAATACAAATGACAAACCATGTGAATAAAGGTGCTCAAAAAAGCTCAGTAGGTCAAATTGGACACGATCCTAATTCTGCACACGAAAAAAGTGCTAAAATGGAACGATTCCATAAATCTTATCAAGAAAAAGCAAAAAAATAGTAAAAGCACTTATACAGAAAAAACAGACGCACAGTTTACGTACTGTGCGTCTCCTCTTCAAGCATCAAATCGCTACTTGATATCCCTATTAAATCATATTTATCATACGTATCTTCTTGTAACAACCGCATAGCCTGTGTACGAATCGATTTTTCAACTATATTCCGTACATATCGTCCATTACTAAACGATGTAATTTGCGACGAGTACTTTACAGCATGTAAATGATCTCTAAATTTCCATTCAGCCTCTTTCGATAACTGGTATTCACGCTCTTCATACATCCTCTTCCCAATTTCTAACAGCTGATTTACTGAGTAATCCGCAAATTCAATTATAAACGGAAAACGGGATTGTAGTCCTGGATTTAATGAAAGAAAGTGATTCATCTCTCTTGAATATCCAGCTAAAATCAATACAAAACCGTGTTGTTTATCTTCCATATGTTTTACGAGCGTATCAATTGCCTCTTTCCCAAAATCTTTTTCTCCCCCTCGGGCTAATGAATACGCCTCATCAATAAACAAAATACCTCCCATTGCTTTTTTTATTAAATCCCTTGTTTTTTGAGCTGTATGACCGATGTACTCTCCTACAAGATCCGCACGTTCAGCTTCAACTAAGTGCCCTTTTGATAGAATATTCATCTCAAACAATAACTTCCCTATCATTCTAGCAACAGTTGTCTTCCCTGTACCTGGATTCCCTTTAAACAACATATGGAGTACTTGCTTCTCAGACTTCAACCCTATTTCTTGTCTTTTTTTATTTACATAAATCCAAGCATATATTTCTTTTATTATCTTTTTTATATCATCCATCCCAACGAGCTTCCCCATCTCTTCTTCAATTCTTTGCAGCATCTCATGTTTCGTAGTAGTTTCATTTGAAATTACTGTTTTATTTTCTGCGGCCGGTAAAGAAATTTTCTTTCGATGATTTAACACAATGTTAATTTGATTATTATTTTTCTTTCGCATCGATTGTTCCATACAATCACCTCATTTTATCCACTCACCAAATATTATTATTCCTGCCTCCCTTACAAATGACTATTTTCAGAAAAGTTTGCTATAATATAAGAAATAATGAAGGTGGTGGGACTATGGAGACAACGGAATTCCATGATACAATACAAGCCTTTTCTATTTTTTTATTGAATAAAGGCCGAAAACCTTCAACCATTAAACGTTACGTTTATGACATTGAAGATTTCGGACATTGGTTAGAAAAAAACAAAAAGCTCCCTTCCAGTAATATATGGGCTACACTTTGTACAAAAGACTACGAAGATTACTTTTCCGACTTAAAAAAGAATCGACATTACTCAGAGAAAACGATGCACCGTGTATTTATTGTATTGAATAGAATGCATCACTTTCTAAACATCCCTAACCCATTAAAGAACATGGAAATTTCTATTCAACCAGATCGCACACTTCGCAATGAAGATTTCATTTCATCTGATGAAGAAAAAAGATTAAAACATATAGTCACTTCATTAGAAGGACTTTCAGAAAAACAACGTCCTGTGCGCCCTTTATTGATGGATCGTAATATCGCTATTTTAAACTTATTAATTGACTATGGATTATCCTTACAGGAACTTACAGCATTAACTATGAATCACGTCCACTTTGAAACTAACACATTATCTATCCCAGCAACCGCAGGGGTAGAAAGAACAATTACATTAACCAGCGAAGACAAAAAACAACTATATACTTATTACAAAAGTATCCCTGAACCCGTTCGTCCAAAATACCATAGTAATGATCCATTATTTATCGCATTTGATTTTAATCGCGGAACATACAGATGGGTATACGAAAATGATGCACCAAAGGGATTAACAGAAATCGCTATCCAAAAAATGATTCGCCTTGAGGTATCTAGAGCTAATTTACGCAAAGGAATCTCAGGACAACACTTTCGTAACACCTATATTTTAAACTTAATAAAAAAAGAAACTCCGGAGTCAGAAATTATAAAACTAGCTGGGTTCAAATCGAAAATTTCACTAAAACGCTATTATCAATACGCAGAAAATAGAAAAAACGCCTTATGATAAGGCGTTTTTTCTATTTTTTCTTCAAACAAACGATTTTACTATGACCATTTAACTAATTTTTGCATCTACTATGATGAGTTTCATTCACATTCTCATTAGAAAGGAGAGATTTAATGTCTCGTTATGACGACAGTCAAAACAAATTCTCCAAACCATGCTTTCCAAGTAGCGCTGGGCGAATTCCAAATACCCCATCAATCCCAATTACTAAGGCACAACTTAGAACATTTCGCGCAATCATTATCGACTTAACAAAAATAATCCCAAAACTTTTCGCAAATCCATCTCCCCAAAACATTGAAGATTTAATTGATACATTGAACCTACTAAGTAAATTTATTTGTTCGCTAGACGCTACTTCCTCCCTGAAAGCGCAAGGATTAGCTATTATAAAAAACTTAATAACTATATTAAGAAACCCAACCTTCATAGCAAGTGCTGTATTTGTTGAACTCCAAATTTTAATTAATTATTTACTTTACATCACAAAGTTATTCCGAATCGATCATTGTACACTCCAAGAACTCCTTAAATTAATTGCAGAGTTACAAACTACTCTAGTTAATTCGGCTTCGTTCGGCAGAGGTCCTACCGGGCCTACTGGACCTACTGGACCTCGAGGTAACACGGGTGCTACTGGCGCTACCGGTGCTACTGGTGCTACTGGCGCTACTGGCGCTACTGGTGCTACTGGTGCTACTGGTGCTACCGGTGCTACTGGTGCCACTGGCGCTACCGGTGCTACTGGTGCCACTGGCGCTACTGGTGCTACTGGTGCTACCGGTGCTACTGGTGCCACTGGCGCTACCGGTGCTACTGGACCTCAAGGTAACACTGGCGCTACTGGTGCTACTGGTGCCACTGGTGCCACTGGTGCTACTGGCGCTACCGGTGCTACTGGACCTCAAGGTAACACTGGCGCTACTGGTGCTACTGGTGCTACTGGCGCTACCGGTGCTACTGGACCTCAAGGTAACACTGGCGCTACTGGCGCTACCGGTGCTACTGGTGCCACTGGCGCTACCGGTGCTACTGGACCTCAAGGTAACACTGGCGCTACTGGTGCCACTGGCGCTACCGGTGCTACTGGACCTCAAGGTAACACTGGCGCTACTGGTGCTACCGGTGCTACTGGTGCTACTGGTGCCACTGGCGCTACCGGTGCTACTGGACCTCAAGGTAACACTGGCGCTACTGGTGCTACTGGACCTCAAGGTAACACTGGCGCTACTGGTGCCACTGGCGCTACTGGCGCTACTGGTGCCACTGGCGCTACTGGTGCCACTGGTGCCACTGGTGCCACTGGTGCCACTGGTGCTACTGGACCTCAAGGTAACACTGGCACTACTGGCGCTACTGGTGCTACTGGTGCTACCGGTGCTACTGGTGCTACTGGTGCTACTGGTGCCACTGGTGCTACTGGTACCACTGGCGCTACCGGTGCTACTGGTGCCACTGGCGCTACCGGTGCTACTGGACCTCAAGGTAACACTGGCGCTACCGGTGCTACTGGTGCTACTGGTGCTACCGGTGCTACTGGACCTCAAGGTAACACGGGTGCTACTGGTGCTACTGGTGCTACTGGCGCTACTGGACCTCAAGGTAACACTGGCGCTACCGGTGCTACTGGTGCTACCGGTGCTACTGGACCTCAAGGTAACACGGGTGCTACTGGTGCCACTGGACCTCAAGGTAACACTGGCGCTACTGGTGCTACCGGTGCTACTGGTGCCACTGGCGCTACTGGTGCCACTGGCGCTACCGGTGCTACTGGTGCCACTGGCGCTACTGGTGCTACTGGCGCTACTGGACCTCAAGGTAACACTGGCGCTACCGGTGCTACTGGCGCTACTGGACCTCAAGGTAACACGGGTGCTACTGGTGCTACTGGTGCTACTGGCGCTACTGGACCTCAAGGTAACAC